>CAKNLF010000008.1 GCA_930989305.1 uncultured Roseburia sp.
GTGTGGATCCAGGGAGAAGAAAGAAATATCAAAGTGCTGTCAAGCATGATGGTAGATATTACAAACTTCGTAGACGCGGATCCCAAGGAAATGGGCGTTACAGAGCTTGTTTACTATCCGGTACTGGAGCAGATCCTGAATGAAAACGAGACACTGGAAGATATCAAGGAAGCAGTGCGCAAAAATGTCGGTGATCTGATTCCGAAACATATTACAAAAGAAGATATCCTTGCGTCTATCAACTACAACATGCACCTGGAATACGGCCTTGGAAATGACGATGATATCGATCATCTGGGCAACAGACGTATCCGTGCGGTAGGAGAACTCCTTCAGAACCAGTATCGTATCGGCCTGTCCAGACTGGAGCGAGTGGTACGTGAGAGAATGACAACACAGGATCTGGAAAATATTACAGCCCAAAATCTGATCAATATCAAACCGGTTACAGCAGCGGTAAAAGAATTCTTCGGTTCTTCCCAGCTGTCACAGTTTATGGATCAGAACAACCCTCTGGGTGAGCTGACTCATAAGAGACGTCTTTCCGCTCTGGGCCCCGGCGGTCTGTCCAGAGACCGTGCCGGATTCGAGGTAAGGGATATTCATTACTCTCATTACGGCCGTATGTGTCCTATCGAGACACCTGAAGGTCCGAATATCGGTCTGATCAACTCACTGGCATCTTACGCAAGGATCAATGAGTACGGATTTATCGAGGCTCCTTATCGTAAGATTGACAAGTCCGATCCGAAAAATCCGAGGGTTACCGATGAAGTTGTATATATGACCGCAGATGAAGAAGATAACTATCATGTGGCTCAGGCTAACGAAAAACTGGATGAGGAAGGACATTTCGTGCGTAATTCCGTATCCGGTCGTTACAGAGAAGAGACACAGGAATATGATAAAACATTATTTGACTATATGGACGTATCTCCGAAAATGGTGTTCTCTGTGGCTACGGCTCTGATCCCGTTCCTGGAAAACGACGATGCCAACCGTGCTCTGATGGGAGCCAACATGCAGCGTCAGGCAGTGCCTCTGCTTACTACAGAAGCGCCTGTTGTAGGAACCGGTATGGAACCAAAAACCGCTGTAGACTCCGGAGTATGCGTAGTGGCAAAAAGAGCTGGTGTTATCGAACGTTCTGTTTCCAATGAGATCACGATCAAATATGATGATGACGGAACCAGAGAAGTGATCAAACTGACGAAATTTGCCCGAAGCAACCAGTCCAACTGCTACAATCAGAGACCGATCGTATTTAAAGGGGATCATGTAGAAGCAGGACAGGTAATCGCAGACGGTCCGTCTACTTCAAACGGAGAACTTGCCCTTGGTAAAAATCCGCTGATCGGATTTATGACATGGGAAGGTTACAACTACGAAGATGCGGTACTGTTAAGCGAACGTCTTGTACAGGACGATGTATATACATCTGTTCATATTGAAGAATATGAAGCTGAGGCCCGTGACACAAAACTGGGACCGGAAGAGATTACAAGAGATGTGCCGGGAGTAGGCGATGACGCGTTAAAAGATCTGGATGAAAGAGGTATCATCCGCATCGGCGCTGAAGTGCGTGCCGGAGACATCCTGGTGGGTAAAGTAACGCCAAAGGGAGAGACAGAGCTTACTGCGGAAGAAAGACTTCTGCGTGCGATTTTCGGAGAAAAAGCAAGAGAAGTAAGGGATACTTCCCTGAAAGTGCCTCATGGCGAATATGGTATTGTAGTAGATGCCAAAGTATTTACAAGAGAAAACGGAGATGAACTTTCACCGGGAGTAAATCAGGCAGTACGTATTTACATTGCCCAGAAGAGAAAAATCTCCGTTGGTGATAAAATGGCCGGACGTCACGGTAACAAGGGTGTTGTTTCCCGTGTGCTTCCGGTTGAAGATATGCCGTTCTTGCCCAACGGCCGTCCGCTGGATATTGTGCTGAATCCTCTGGGCGTGCCGTCACGTATGAATATCGGACAGGTGCTTGAAATCCACCTGAGCCTTGCTGCAAAGGCCCTTGGATTTAATATCGCCACACCGGTATTCGACGGAGCAAAAGAAAATGACATTATGGATACACTGGATCTGGCAAATGATTATGTAAATCTCTCCTGGGAAGAGTTCAAAGCAAAACACGAAGCAGAACTCCTGCCGGAAGTACTGGATTATCTGTATGAAAACAGAGATCACAGAGAACTGTGGAAAGGTGTGCCCATTTCCAGAGACGGTAAAGTAAGACTCCGTGACGGACGTACCGGCGAATTCTTTGACAGTCCGGTAACGATTGGTCACATGCACTATTTGAAACTTCACCATCTGGTTGACGATAAGATCCATGCCCGTTCTACCGGTCCGTACTCTCTGGTAACACAGCAGCCGCTGGGCGGTAAAGCGCAGTTCGGCGGACAGCGTTTCGGAGAAATGGAAGTTTGGGCTCTGGAAGCATACGGCGCATCCTATACACTGCAGGAAATCCTTACAGTGAAATCCGATGATGTGGTAGGACGTGTGAAAACATATGAAGCGATTATTAAAGGTGACAATATTCCTGAACCGGGAATTCCTGAATCCTTTAAGGTACTTTTAAAAGAACTTCAGTCTCTTGGTCTGGATGTCATTGTTCAGGATGAGAATGGAGAAGAAGTAAAACTTCTGGAAACAAGCGAATACGGCAATACGGATATCAATGCTATTATTGCCGGAGACCGAAATTTCAATTACGAAGACCATGAGTCATTCGGATCTATGGGCTTCAGCAAACAGGAGTTCAATGACAACGAAGAGCTTGTAAATGTAGACGAGGAAGAAGAGCTGGATACGGAAGAAGATTTCCAGGAAGAAGTTCTTGACGGAGAAGAATAAAAGGGAGGGAGTGTTCTAAATGCCAGAAACAACGAATAAAGAAAGCTATCAGCCGATTGCATTTGATGCGATTCGTATTGGTCTTGCTTCACCGGAAAAAATCAGAGAATGGTCCCGGGGCGAAGTAAAAAAACCGGAAACCATCAATTACAGAACATTGAAACCGGAAAAAGACGGCCTGTTCTGCGAGCGTATTTTCGGACCGAGCAAAGACTGGGAATGCCACTGCGGTAAATATAAAAAGATCCGTTATAAAGGCGTAGTCTGCGACAGATGTGGTGTTGAAATCACAAAATCAAATGTCCGCAGAGAGCGTATGGGACATATAGAACTTGCTGCCCCTGTTTCCCATATCTGGTACTTCAAAGGTATCCCCAGCCGTATGGGACTGATCCTGGATCTGTCTCCCAGAACGCTGGAAAAAGTGCTGTACTTTGCTTCCTATATCGTATTGGATAAAGGAAACTCTGACCTGCAGTACAAACAGGTGCTTTCCGAAGCGGAATATCAGGAAGCCAGAAAAAATTTCGGCAATGATTTCCGGGTAGGCATGGGTGCGGAAGCGATCATGGAACTGTTGCAGGCTATTGATCTGGAAAAAGATTCCGCGGAATTAAAAGCCGGATTAAAGGATGCTACAGGTCAGAAACGTGCCCGTATTATCAAACGTCTGGAAGTAGTGGAAGCTTTCCGGGAATCCCACAACAAACCTGAGTGGATGATCATGACTGTGATCCCGGTTATTCCGCCGGATCTGCGTCCTATGGTACAGCTGGACGGCGGCAGATTCGCCACATCAGACTTAAATGACTTATACAGAAGAATTATAAATAGAAACAACCGTCTGCGCAGACTTTTGGAACTTGGAGCTCCGGACATTATCGTCCGCAACGAGAAACGTATGCTTCAGGAAGCGGTAGACGCCCTGATCGACAACGGACGCCGCGGACGCCCGGTTACAGGACCGGGTAACCGGGCTCTGAAATCTCTTTCAGATATGCTGAAAGGTAAATCCGGACGTTTCCGTCAGAACCTGCTTGGTAAACGAGTAGACTATTCCGGACGTTCCGTTATCGTAGTAGGACCGGAACTGAAAATTTATCAGTGCGGTCTGCCGAAAGAAATGGCCATCGAACTGTTCAAACCTTTTGTTATGAAAGAACTGGTGGCAAACGGCACTGCTCATAATATCAAGAGCGCAAAGAAAATGGTGGAAAGACTTCAGCCGGAAGTATGGGATGTGCTGGAAGGCGTGATCAAAGAACATCCGGTTATGCTGAACCGTGCCCCCACACTGCACAGACTGGGTATTCAGGCTTTCGAGCCGATCCTGGTAGAAGGTAAGGCTATCAAACTGCATCCCCTTGTATGTACCGCATACAACGCAGACTTTGACGGTGACCAGATGGCTGTGCATCTGCCGCTGTCTGTAGAAGCCCAGGCTGAATGCCGGTTTATGCTGCTGTCTCCAAACAACCTTCTGAAACCTTCAGACGGCGGACCGGTAGCGGTTCCTTCTCAGGATATGGTCCTTGGTATCTATTACCTGACACAGGAAAGACCCGGTTCCATTGGCGAGGGACATTATTTCAAGAGCGTAAACGAAGCAATCCTTGCTTACGAAAATAAAGCACTGACATTACATTCCAGAATCCATGTGCGTGTAAGCAAACAGATGCCGGACGGCACAACTTTAACAGGCAATGTGGAATCTACACTGGGCCGCTTCATCTTTAATGAGATCCTGCCTCAGGACCTGGGATTTGTAGACCGAAGCGTTCCGGGAAATGAGCTTGTTCTGGAAGTGGATTTCCACGTAGGCAAAAAGGGACTGAAACAGATCCTTGAAAAAGTTATCAATATCCATGGCGCTACAAAAACAGCTGAAGTACTGGACGATATCAAGTCCATGGGTTACAAATATTCTACAAGAGCGGCTATGACAGTATCTATTTCCGATATGACAGTGCCGGCTAAGAAAGCGGAACTGATCAAAGCGGCTCAGGATACGGTAGACCTGATCACTAAGAACTTTAAACGTGGTCTGATCACAGAGGAAGAACGTTACAAAGAAGTTGTAGAGACATGGAAAGAAACCGACGAGGAACTGACTCACGAACTGCTTTCCGGATTGGATAAATACAACAACATCTTCATGATGGCGGATTCCGGAGCCCGTGGTTCCGATAAACAGATCAAACAGCTTGCAGGTATGCGAGGCCTGATGGCAGATACAACAGGGCGTACGATCGAGCTGCCGATCAAATCAAACTTCCGTGAAGGTCTGGACGTACTGGAATACTTCATGTCTGCCCACGGAGCCCGTAAAGGTCTGTCCGATACAGCGCTTCGTACAGCCGATTCCGGTTACCTGACAAGACGTCTGGTAGACGTATCACAGGAACTGGTTATCCGTGAAACAGACTGTCGGGAAGGGGAAGACAGAGAGATTCCGGGTATGTATGTAAAAGCTTTCATGGATGGCAAAGAAGAAATCGAAAGCCTTCAGGAAAGAATTACAGGCCGTGTGGCTGCGGAAGATATCAAAGACGCCAACGGCGAGATCCTTGTAAAAGCAAACCATATGATCACACCGAAACGGGCGGCTCTTGTTATGAGCAAAGGTGTGGATGAAAACGGAGAACCTCTTGAAAAAGTAAAAATCCGTACGATCCTTACCTGCCGTTCTCATATCGGTATCTGCGCAAAATGCTACGGCGCCAATATGGCAACCGGTCAGGCTGTTCAGGTGGGCGAGGCTGTTGGTATCATCGCCGCACAGTCCATCGGTGAACCGGGTACACAGCTGACCATGCGTACCTTCCATACAGGCGGTGTTGCCGGCGACGATATCACACAGGGTCTTCCTCGTGTAGAAGAGTTGTTTGAAGCAAGAAAGCCGAAAGGACTTGCGATCATCACAGAGTTTGCCGGTGTGGCTACTATTAAAGATACAAAGAAAAAACGTGAGATCATCGTTACCAACCAGGAAACAGGGGAAACAAAAGCTTATCTGATCCCTTACGGCTCCAGAATCAAGGTCACAGACGGAGCTGTACTGGAAGCCGGTGACGAACTTACAGAAGGTAGTGTAAATCCTCACGATATCCTGAAGATCAAAGGCATCAGAGCCGTACAGGATTACATGATCCAGGAAGTACAGCGTGTATATCGTCTCCAGGGTGTTGAGATCAACGATAAGCACGTAGAAGTTATTGTACGTCAGATGCTGAAAAAGATCAGGATCGAAAACAACGGAGAATCCGACTTCCTGCCGGGTACACTGGTGGATGTTCTGGACTACGAAGAAGCCAACGAAAAGCTGATCGCGGAAGGCAAAGAGCCTTCAGAAGGAAAACAGGTGCTGCTTGGTATTACAAAAGCGTCTCTGGCTACCAACTCCTTTATGTCAGCCGCATCATTCCAGGAAACAACAAAAGTCCTGACCGATGCAGCTATCAAAGGAAAAGTAGATCCGCTGCTTGGCTTAAAAGAAAACGTAATCATCGGTAAGCTGATTCCTGCAGGTACAGGGCTTAAGAGATATCGCTCCATCAAATTGAATTCCGATGAGGAACTGGCAGAGGATAATGATATCCTGTTTGATGAAGATTTCGAAGAAACCCAGGAGCCTGCAGCAGAAACTGCTGCCGGGGAAACAGAAACAGAGCCGGAAGCAGAAGAAACTGTAACGACACAGGAGTAGACCGGGCTGAACCGGAAAGGGCCACAACGGATCCTATGTAAATAGAAGAAAGGGAGAGGCATTCCCGCAGGGAAGCTTCTCTCTTTCATTTTTGGACAAAAATAAAGGCTGAAAAAAGGAATTTATGGACTTTTTGTATAAATTGCGTAAAATATGGAAAAAATCAAGAAAAACATGCTTGACATCAGAGAAACTCTCGAATATACTGATTTAGTGTGCATGAGAATGCACACTTTTTACAAATACAGCAGGAGGTGAAAAGAATGCCAACATTTAACCAGTTAGTAAGAAAAGGACGTCAGACAGCTGTAAAAAAATCTACAGCACCGGCTCTTCAGAAAGGTTACAACTCTTTACAGAAAAGACCTACTGATCAGTCTGCACCGCAGAAACGTGGTGTCTGCACAGCAGTTAAAACTGCAACTCCTAAAAAACCTAACTCAGCTCTTAGAAAGATCGCCAGAGTTCGTCTTTCAAACGGAATCGAAGTAACAAGCTACATTCCAGGTGAAGGCCATAACTTACAGGAGCATAGTGTTGTTCTGATCCGTGGCGGAAGGGTAAAAGACCTTCCTGGTACAAGATACCACATCATCAGAGGAACACTGGATACAGCAGGCGTTGCTAACAGACGTCAGGCTCGTTCCAAATACGGCGCTAAGAGACCGAAAGCAGGTAAATAATATCTGTTTCAAACCAATAGTATCACAGTTTGTTGTAACTTATTAAGTAAGTCTTAATAAGAATGAGCTATTGTAAGTGTTGGAATTCATTTATTCACTTGTTGAGATAAATTGATGTTCCCGCACGAACACATTAGAAAGACACATGTGAGTACCGTTGAATTAATCGAAAAAAATTACGAAAATGATTAAGGAGGGAAGTAACGTGCCACGTAAAGGACATAATCAGAAAAGAGATGTATTAGCAGATCCGCTGTACAACAACAAAGTGGTAACAAAACTTATCAACAACATTATGTTAGATGGTAAGAAAGGTATCGCTCAGAAAATTGTATACGGAGCTTTTGAACGTGTTGCTGACAAAACAGGCAGACCGGCTCTGGAAGTTTTCGAAGAAGCTATGAACAACGTAATGCCTGTTCTGGAAGTAAAAGCAAGACGTATCGGTGGTGCAACATATCAGGTGCCGATCGAGGTAAGACCGGACAGACGTCAGGCTCTCGGACTTCGCTGGTTAACAATGTTCTCCAGAAAAAGAGGAGAAAAGACCATGGAAGAAAGACTGGCAAACGAAATTATGGATGCTGCAAACAATACAGGCGCATCTGTAAAACGTAAAGAAGATATGCACAAAATGGCAGAAGCAAACAAAGCTTTCGCTCATTACAGATTCTAATAGGAGGAACTTACCTTGGCTGAAAGAGAATACCCATTGGAGAGAACCAGAAATATTGGTATTATGGCCCATATCGATGCTGGTAAAACAACATTGACAGAGCGTATCCTCTATTATACTGGTGTAAACTATAAAATCGGTGATACTCATGAAGGTACTGCAACCATGGACTGGATGGAACAGGAACAGGAAAGAGGTATCACAATTACTTCAGCTGCCACAACCTGCCACTGGACATTACAGGAAGACAACAAGCCGAAAAAAGGCGCGTTGGAAAACCGTATCAATATCATTGATACACCGGGACATGTTGACTTTACAGTTGAGGTAGAACGTTCCCTTCGTGTACTGGACGGCGCCGTAGGCGTGTTCTGTGCAAAGGGCGGCGTTGAACCCCAGTCTGAAAACGTATGGCGTCAGGCGGACACATACAATGTACCCCGTATGGCGTTCATTAACAAAATGGATATCCTTGGCGCAAACTTTTATGGCGCTGTAGATCAGATCCGTACCCGTCTGGGTAAAAACGCGATCTGCGTTCAGCTCCCTATCGGAAAAGAAGATGAATTCAAAGGAATCATCGACTTGTTCGAAATGAGAGCATACATCTACAACGATGAAAAGGGCGAAGATATTTCTATCGAGGAAATCCCTGACGATATGAAAGATGAAGCAGAGCTTTATCATACAGAACTCGTAGAAAAAATCTGCGAACTGGATGATGATCTTATGCTTGAATATCTGGAAGGTGACGAACCTTCTGTAGACGCAATGAAAGCAGCTCTGAGAAAAGCTACATGTGAATGTACAGCCGTACCGGTTTGCTGCGGAAGCGCATACAGAAATAAAGGTGTTCAGAAACTTCTGGACGCGATCATTGAATATATGCCGGCTCCTACAGACATTCCGGCTATCAAGGGCGTAGACCTTGACGGAAATGAAGTAGAGAGACATTCTTCTGACGATGAACCGTTCGCAGCTCTGGCATTCAAGATCATGGCTGACCCGTTTGTAGGTAAACTTGCATTCTTCCGTGTATACTCCGGTACTATGAACTCCGGTTCTTACGTACTGAACGCTACAAAAGGAAAGAAAGAACGTGTAGGCCGTATCCTTCAGATGCACGCAAACAAGAGAGCGGAACTTGATAAAGTTTACTCCGGTGATATTGCGGCAGCAGTTGGATTTAAGGTTACTACAACAGGTGATACAATCTGTGACGAACAGCATCCTGTAATCCTTGAATCCATGGAATTCCCGGAACCGGTTATCGAGCTGGCTATTGAGCCTAAAACAAAAGCCGGACAGGGCAAGATGGGTGAAGCTCTTGCGAAACTTGCAGAAGAAGATCCTACATTCCGTGCACATACAGATCATGAAACAGGACAGACGATTATTGCCGGAATGGGTGAACTCCATCTGGAAATCATCGTTGACCGTCTGCTTCGTGAGTTCAAAGTAGAAGCAAACGTAGGAGCACCGCAGGTTGCTTACAAAGAAACATTTACAAAACCTGTTGATCAGGAATACAAATACGCAAAACAGTCCGGTGGACGTGGACAGTACGGACACTGTAAAGTTAAATTTGAGCCGATGGATCCGAATGGCGAAGAAACATTCAAGTTTGAATCTACGGTTGTTGGCGGTGCTATCCCGAAAGAATACATCCCTGCAGTAGGCGAAGGTATCGAAGAAGCAGCAAAAGCCGGCATCATTGCAGGATTCCCTGTACTTGGTGTAAAAGCTACTGTATACGATGGTTCTTACCACGAAGTGGACTCTTCTGAAATGGCATTCCACATTGCAGGTTCTATGGCTTTCAAAGAAGCTATGAAAAAAGCGGATCCGGTTCTCCTTGAGCCGATCATGAAAGTGGAAGTAACAATGCCGGAAGAATACATGGGCGATGTTATCGGCGATATCAATGCCCGTCGTGGACGTATCGAAGGTATGGATGATCTTGGCGGCGGCAAGATCGTAAGAGGATATGTACCTCTTGCCGAAATGTTCGGATATTCTACAGATTTACGTTCCAGAACACAGGGACGAGGCAACTACTCAATGTTCTTCGAAAGATATGAGCCGGTACCGAAATCTGTACAGGAAAAAATTATTTCCGCAAAAAGCAAATAAATCTTGAAAAGTCGGCGTATCTTTAATATAATCGAGATAGCCGAGTAATTCGAATCATAAAAAAATTATAATGTAAATATGTGCCTAATAAGGCCCGTTGAAGGAGGAAATTCAAATGGCTAAAGAAAAATTTACTAGAACGAAACCGCATTGTAACATTGGTACAATCGGACACGTTGACCATGGTAAAACAACTCTGACAGCTGCTATCACAAAAGTTCTTGCAGCAAGAGTTCCAGGAAACAAAATCGTAGACTTCGAAAATATCGATAAAGCTCCGGAAGAAAGAGAACGTGGTATCACAATTTCTACAGCTCACGTAGAGTACGAAACAGAAAAACGTCACTACGCACACGTTGACTGCCCAGGACATGCTGACTACGTTAAAAACATGATCACAGGTGCTGCTCAGATGGACGGCGCTATCCTGGTTGTTGCTGCAACTGACGGTGTTATGGCTCAGACAAAAGAGCACATCCTTCTTTCACGTCAGGTAGGCGTTCCTTACATTGTTGTATTCATGAACAAATGCGATATGGTAGACGATGAAGAATTACTTGAATTAGTAGAAATGGAAATCACAGAAGTTCTGGAAGAGTACGGATTCAATGACTGCCCGATCATCAAAGGATCTGCTTTAAAAGCTCTTGAAGATCCAAACGGCGAATGGGGCGACAAGATCATGGAATTAATGGATACTATTGATGAGTACATTCCGGATCCTCAGCGTGCTACAGACAAACCATTCCTTATGCCAGTAGAGGACGTATTCACAATCACAGGTCGTGGTACAGTTGCTACAGGTAGAGTAGAACGTGGTGTTATCCATCTGAACGACGAAGTTGAAATCGTTGGTATCAAAGATGAAATCCAGAAAACAACTGTAACAGGTATCGAAATGTTCCGTAAACTGTTAGACGAAGGCCAGGCTGGTGATAACATCGGTGCGTTACTTCGTGGTATCAAGAGAGAAGACATCGAAAGAGGTCAGGTTCTTGCTAAACCGGGTACAGTAACATGCCATACAAAATTCACAGCTCAGGTTTACGTTCTGACAAAAGACGAAGGTGGACGTCATACACCGTTCTTCAACAACTATCGTCCTCAGTTCTACTTCAGAACAACAGACGTAACAGGTGTCTGCAACCTTCCAGAAGGTACAGAAATGTGCATGCCTGGTGATAACGTAGAAATGACAATCGAACTGATCCACCCGATCGCTATGGAACAGGGTCTTACATTCGCTATCCGTGAAGGCGGACGTACAGTAGGATCAGGCCGTGTTGCTTCTATTATCGAGTAATCAATAACCCGTCCTCAGGTTTAAAAGAAATTAACCCCTGGAAACCCAAAAGGTTTCCGGGGGTTTTTGTGGTTTGCGGGATTGGACAACAGGAAATTTCTCCATTCTGATTTGGAATTATGTCAGCTCTAGGAGGAATTTATACTGGAATTCTCTCCATGTTATAATTTTTTTAGAAAAATTGAAGGAGGAATTCAAAATGCTGACAGAAAAAGAAAATTTGCTGGAGTTCTTAAAAAAGGACGGAAAACCGGAACGTCTGGTAAACGGATACGATGCATTTCGTGTAATTGGGGGAGATCCTGTAGGGCAGTTTGTAAGAGGAAACCGTATTAAGGGAACGGATTCCTACGACAGATGGGGCTGTTTTGTGTCCTGGCCGGAAGATCAGCCCCGTGCGATCCCGATCATTACGCCGGAAAATCAGGTTATTCAGGACATAGAAGAATGGCAAAAATATGTAAAAGTACCGGATCTTCGGGGAAATTGTTCTGAAGGATGGGAAACAGCCCTGGAAAATAAGAAAAGGATCCAGGATGAGGGATATCTGGCAATGACGATCATGGGAACCGGCGTATTTGAAGAACTTCACATGCTTATGACATTTGAAGATACACTGTGCAATTTCTTAACATATCCAGAGGAGATGCATGAGCTTATTGATGTGATTACAGAGTACCGGATGGAATATTTCCGACTGATTGTTGAAAATCTTCATCCGGACGCAATTGTGTCTCATGACGACTGGGGAAGTAAGGACTCTATGCTTATGAGCCCGGAGGTATGGCGTGAATTTTTCAAAGAGCCTTACCGGAAAATGTATAAATATCTCCACGACAATGATATTCTGATTCTTCACCATTCAGACGCATACTGTGAGCCGATCGCTCAGGATATGGAAGAAATCGGAATCGATATCTGGCAGGGAGTTGTTCCTACAAACGATATCTGCAAGATCGCGGAATCTTTAAAAGGAGATATGGTATTGTTTGGCGGCATTGATTCCATTCTTGACCGTGAAGATACTCAGATGGAAGAAGTTCAGGCGGAAGTAAACCGCTGCTGCGATACATACGGACATTTGAGAAACTTTATTCCGGGGTGGACATACGGCGATCCGGATACATTATATCCTCATGTAAAAGGACTTGTCAGTCAGGCTATTACCAACTGGAACAAAGCTCATTTTAAGATGGATTAATATTCTGTTATAAAGTAAATGAAAGAGCAGGTGTATACAATTTTCTGTACACCTGCTTTTTTGGTTTTAGATTTGGCTATTATAAGTAAACAGGAAATACTCATATTGATTTTGATTGTGTTCCTATACCGGGAAGATTAAGTTTAAATTTATAAGATACCGTACGGGTTATGATGATAAGAAGACAGCTTGTTATGGCTGCAATCCAGTGAGGGGCAATAAAATACAGGATAATATAGAATATGGTGCCAAGAATGGAAGCTGTAGCATAGACATGTTTTTGGAAAATAAATGGGATATCTCCGGCGAACAGATCTCGCAGAATTCCTCCGCCAATACCGGTAATAGGTCCTACAAAAAGCAAGAGAGTGATACCGGGATGAGGGTACAGCTGCTGGGTGATCTGAAGTCCTGTAACAGTAAATGAAGCCAGACCTATACTGTCAAAAATAAATAAAGTCAATTCCGTAAACCGGGGGGAGGGATTTGAAATGTGCAGTCTATAGATAATAAACAGAACAAAAGAACTGCTTAAAGCAATAATTGCATAGAAAGGATCCTGAAAGGTAGCAGGAGGAATATTGCCGATAATAACGTCACGTATGGCGCCCCCTCCCACAGCGGTAATGAGACCAAGTATAAGAATGCCGAATACATCCATTTTTTTGTTTGCTGCGACAATAGAACCGGAAATCGCAAATGCGATAGTACCGATTATTTCAAAAATATTCATAATCATTGTCATGCAATTCACCTCTGATAACAATATTACATAAAAAATTATCACAAAAAAGCGGTTTTGTAAATATATGATTTTACAGGGAGGCTATTTGACAAAAAAGAGAAAAGAGATATAATGTATGAAACGAAGGCGTGATGCTAAGGCATTGCGCCTTTTTCTTTTATCAGAGTAAAGGAAGGTGAGAAGATGAAAATTACAGTAGAGGAATTGCTGAAAATGAAGGAATTTTCCGGATTCAGGGTAATATGCGGTGCCGGAGGCCTGAATAAAGAGGTACAGTCTGTCAGTGTTATGGATGCACCGGATATTTATAAATGGATCCGGGGCGGTGAAATATTGCTTACATCCGGATATGTATTAAAAGATAATATGGAAGCCATGCCGGATCTGATCCGAAAACTGTCCGACAGAAATGCAGCAGCTCTTTTTATAAAACTGGGCAGGTTTGTTAATGAAATTCCAAAGTCTGCTGCGCAGACAGCTACCCGTTTGGATTTCCCGGTCGTATATATGCCCTACGAATTTACATTTGTAGACGTTATTACACCTACCCTGACGAGAGTAAACTCTTACCAGCTGGAACAGATCCGGCGTTCAGAAAATATTCATCGTACATTTATCAATATAGCAATAAAGCAGGAAGGAATAAAAAAAATTATAGAATATCTGAGTAATCTGATTGAACAGGAAGTGGTCTATTATTCAGTGTTAAAACTAAAAGGAGTTCATTTTTATACAAATGGAGAAACTGTATTTGACCGTGAACATTTTATGTCAAAGTATCCGTGTTTTGCGGTAAATGTAAATGGAAAAATATGTGGATATGTGATTGTAGTAAATGAGAAATATAAAGCGGGAAAATACGATCTGATAGCTATAGACCATGCTATTACAGTTATTAAACTGGATGTTCAGAAGCAGACCTTTGAAAATGAGGTGGAAAGAAAATATAAAGATAATTTTGTTCTGGATCTCATTTTCAATACACTGGAAAGTATGGATGAGATTGAAACAAGGGGAAAAACATTTGGCTGGCATTTTTCCGGGGAGTATTATGCGTTGATAGCTGATATTGATCATTTTAAGGCAAAATATGTAAAAGGAGTGGATTCCAGTTCGGAAATAGACAGGATATCCCGGGAGATGACAGATAATATCATTGAAAAAGTTACCGGAGAATTTGCAGGATGTGTTTATACAACATTTACGGAACAGGTGGTTTTTCTGATCCATAAAAACGGTATCGGGCACGGAGAGCTCACAAAAAAGTTAAATGGAGTAAATGAAAGGCTGAAAAAAGAGAACGGATTTACCGCAGTATTTTCTTTTGGAAGCAGGGCAGCGGATATTTCAGAAGTACATGTCAGTTACCAGCAGGCGAAAACTGCCCTTAAGCTGGCCAGACATCTGAAACGGGAAGGCTGTGTGTGTTTTTACAGCGAACTGGGAATTTATAAGCTTCTTGATAAGATTAAGGATGATGCGTATGTGGAAAAATTTTCTGAGGACTGTTTGAAGAAACTTTTGTTTTATGATCTCAGCAACAACAGTGACCTGTATAAAACGCTGGAAGAACTGGTGAGATACAACTGGAACCTGAAAGAAACCGCTGAAAATATGTATGTCCACTATAATACTATGAAAAAAAGATATCATAAAATACAGGAAATACTGGGTGTCTCTTTTGAAAATCCTGGAGTAAAAATGGAAGTGGAATTTGCGGTTAAAATTAAACTTATAAGTGAAAAAAACCAATAAAATATACTGAAGGGACACTTAAGAGAGAGAAACAGTGTTCCTGAGAGATATTGTTGATGGGCGAATTGTCTGATAAGATACCTGTATCATAAAAACAGGTGATCAAATGAAAGAAAAAATTTCAGACTATATAAGCAGACAAACCCCTCTGGAACTGCTGAAGAAATTGATTTCCATAGATACACGGGGACCTTCAGGTAATGAAATGGATATGATCGCTTTTATTATCGAGTATCTGCAACTGGGAAAAAGTCAATATGAGATTATCCGTCATAATGGAAACCGGGGAAGTATGATCTTTACGATTCCGGGGGAAGAAAAAGGGAAAATCATATTGATGGGTCATATGGATACAGTACCTTCCGGAGACAGTACTTTGTGGAGAACATCTCCCTTATCCGGAAAGGTATCTGAAAACAGACTTTATGGTTCAGGTGCATCTGATATGAAAAGCGGGCTGGCAGTATTACTGATAACCGCCAAGTATCTGATGGAATACGGCGGAAATAAAAAAAACATCTGCTTTATTTTTACAGCTGATGAAGAGTGCAGCTGTACCGGAGCAAAAGAAATACGAAAGAGAAAGTATACCGACGATGCACAGATGATTCTGGTAGCGGAGCCTACTGATGGAAATGTGGCAACTGCTGAAAAAGGTGTCATGTGGATTAAAATCGAAGGAACGGGAAAACAGGCACACGGTGCAATGCCCCACCTTGGAATAAACGCAAATGAATGTCTGTGGGAGCTGATTTCTCTGCTTAAAAAACAACTTGAAACAGCAGAGAACTTAAATCAGATAGGAAAGGCAACGTTAAGTACTACAGTATTCCGGGGAGGAGAGAAAAGTAATATTGTTCCCGGCAAAGCAATGACAGTTCTGGATATCCGGACAGTACATAAAAATGATCATAATGAAATAAAAAAGTGTCTTGAGAATATTGTCGGGGAGATGAAGCAAAAGCGGAGATTTGAAGCAATGTATGAAATTGCAAATGAAAAATATCCGCTGGAAAACAGCAGTGAGTCCCTACAGATCAGAAATCTTGTAAACTGTTCTCCGGAAGAAAGTGAAATAATCTGCATTCCGTATTATACGGATCTTGCAGAATTGTTAAGAGAAAAGTCTTTGACTTTTGCTGTACTTGGTCCGGGGAGTATAGATCAGATGCATAAATCAAATGAATGGGTTGCTTTAGATAAAATAAATACGGTAACCGAACATTATATTAATTACATATTAAACTATTGCTGACAAAGGAGTCATTTCAATTTTAGAAAAGACTCTTTTTTTATTTAATTTTTTTCAGGAGGAAAACAAAATGGCAGATTATATTGTAAAAGAAAAAGTTTTTATTCCGCCTTATGAAGGCAGAGGAGTTCGTGTTAAGGCAGGACAGTTTTTGAAAATTGTAGATGTTGAGGGAAAACAGGTAGGGGATTTCATTTGTTTTAATGAAGATGATCTCAGCGAGCATGTATCCCCGGTTCATATGAGATCTTCTCTCAGCAGTATCCGTCTGAAGATTGGCGATTTCCTGTACAGCAATTACAGAGATCATCTGATGCAGTTTGTAGAAGATACAGTAGGAAAACACGATTTCTTTTTCCCTGCATGTGACTATTACCGCTATAAAGTGGATTTTGGAGTAGAAGATCATCCGAACTGCAAAGATAACCTGATCAAAGCGCTGAAGAGCTTCGGAATTATAAGAAATGAAATACCGGATCCTATTAACTGGTTTATGAACAATCATATGGATGAAAACGGAGATTATGTGATTGAAGATCCCCTTTCAAAAGCAGGAGATTATGTGGTACTGAAAGCTCTGAAAAATGTAGTATGCTGCGTATCTGCTTGTTCTCAGGATTTTGTTCCTGTAAACGGCATGAAGGTTACACCATTGGAACTGCAGGTATGTGAATTGAAAGAGTAGGTGGAAACGTGAATAAGTTAGCTGAAAATTTAAAACTTGTTTCAGAAAGACAGCATCTGGTAGATGTGTTGATGGATAAAAACCGGTACGCTCAGAAAGTGCTGACCAATGGTCAGGTAGTAAATGTCATATCCGGAGAGATATATAAAGCAGACGTGGCTATAGAGGGAAAATATATTTTAATGGTGGGTGACTGCAGCGGCCTGATCGGAGATAAAACAGAAGTTTATGATATGACGGGAAAATACATTATGCCGGGATTTATAGACTGTCATATGCATTTTGAAAGTGCCATGCTGACTGTTACAGAATTTTCCAGATTATCAATTCCTACAGGAACAACCTGTCTGATATCGGATCCTCATGAAATAGGAAATGTTCTTGGACCTGTGGGGATCAAGGCAATGGCGGAGGAAGCAGCACTGATGCCCCAGCATGTATTCTGCAGAGTACCGGCTCTTACGCCGGACTCCCCGGGGCTGGAAACGGCAGGGTACGATGTGACATCACGGGATGTGCCGGAAATGCTGGACTATCCTTCAGTATCCGGAGTCGGCGAGACACAGGGAGTCAGTGCGATCCGTTTTGTATATGAACATAATTATCCGGTTATCAGGGATACAATTGTTTCCTCAGTATATGCCAGAGCGTCAGGAAAAGAAGTGGACGGCAATGCGCCGGAGCTGTTTGGCAATGAACTGGCAGCACATATTATATGCGGAGGCACAGATGTGTCCTGTCATGAAACAACTACAAAAGATGAAGCAGTTGAAAAACTCAGATACGGCGTATATATGCTGATGAGAGAGGGATCGACCCAGAGAAATATGCCGGAATGCATACGGGCCATAACAGAAGAAGGACTGGATTCCAGAAGAGCTATTCTTGCCACAGATGATATGCTGGCAGGAGATATTGCGGAGAAAGGACATATGAATGATATTATCCGCAGGACAATAAAAGAAGGAGCAGATCCGATACAGGCTATCCAGATGGCAACTATTAATCCTGCTACCTGGCTGGGGCTTTCGGAACTTGGAGTTCTGGCACCGGGAAAACTTGCAGATATTGCTGTAGTGGAGGGCAAGTTAGAGGATATGAATGTATCAGATGTTTTCCTGGGAGGAGAGCTGGCAGCTCAGGACAGAAAATTACTGCTGGACCTGCCGGAATATCAATATCCTGATACAGTAAAGCATTCTGTAAAGCGCAGTCATATTACGCCGGAAGATCTTGAATTAAAAACTGATAAAGAAAAAGTAAAAGCAAATTGTATAGGCCTGATTCTGGATCAGAATCTGACGGACGCTTTTACAGAGGAACTGAAAAGTGAGAACGGCATCGTGCAGCCCGATATTGACCGGGATATTCTTCCTATTGCAAATGTGGGAAGGCACGGACAGAGTGATATCGGTTCCGGATTTGTAAAAGGATTCGGTATGAAGCACGGGGCTTTTGCGGAAAGTGTGGCACATGACACACACAATATTATTGTTGTGGGAACAAATTACAATGATATGGCGGAGGCCGTAAATCATGTAATTGATATGCAGGGAGGTCTTGCTCTTGTAAAAGACGGCCAGGTTATCGGCGATCTGCCCCTGAGAATAGGAGGTCTGATGACAGATGAAATGAGCGCCGGAGAGCTGACAAAACGGATGGATGAACTGACAGGACTGGCTGGATCTGAGCTGGGATGTAAAGCTCACGCACCGTTTATGCATCTTGCGTTTTTATCTCTGACTACCAGCCCGAAATGGAAGATGACAGATAAGGGTCTCGTTGATGCTAACAATTACTGTGTAATCCCGGTAATAGAAGGATAAGGAGATGAAGAAATGAATTTTAATGAGAAATATGAATTGATAGATTTATCACAGGAAATATATGAGGGCATGCCTGTCTTTGGTATGCATCAGAAAACATTTATTATGGTAAATCAGACTCATGAAGAAAATATGAAGCAGACCGGATCAAAGACGCTGGGATTCAGTGCAAGAAATCTGCTGATGAGCGAACACGGTCCTACACATTCTGATGCAGTGTGGGAATACAATCCGGAAGGTCCTACCATTGACAAAATGGATATGAAAATGTTTTACGGCAGTGCAATCTGTGTAGATCTTTCTCATATCCGTTATCCGGACTACATTGAACCGGAAGATCTTCAGCAGGCCCTGGATAAAGCAGGTCTTACTATAGAACCCGGGGATATTTTCCTGATGTATACAGGACACTATAACAGAACTTATGCAAAAGGTGATATAGAAGGTTATCAGAATTATTACACAGGACTTTCTTATGCCGCAGCTGAATGGCTTGCAAAAAAAGGAGTAGTAAATATCGGAGTAGATTCCTCTGCAATTGATCAGACTCCGGATGATCTGGACTTTTCAGGACACTGGGTCTGCGGAAAATATGGCATGACCAATACGGAAAACCTGAGAAACCTGGATCTGGTAGCAGGCAAACGTTTCCTCTATATGGGGCTGCCGTTGAGGATACGGGACGGAAGCGGATCTCCTGTACGGGCAGTAGCATTTGTGGAAAAGTAAAGGTGGGTAGATGATTATGAGTATGGTAAGTTTCTTACAGACATTGCTGGGCGGTATCGGGACCGGAACCGTATATGCGCTGCTTGGACTTTCCTGTTCCCTTATTCTGGGAAAACTGCAGATATGTTCGGTTGTTCACGGAGATCTGGCAATACTTGCCGGTTATATCTGTTATCAGGTGTTTTCCGCCTGGGGTATAGATCCTTTTATTACCCTGGTAATTCTGATCCCGATATTCTTCGGATTAGGCTATTTTATACAAAAGGTATTTATGAAGCCTTTTATGAAACTGGAAACCTGGAAAGGAAGATACGAAGGGCAGGTTATGGTTTCCTGGGGTATCGGAATGTGTATTATGGCAATGGAATATATATTGTTTTCAGGTAAAGATAAGACATTAAATGTTTCATACAGAAATGCAACAGTATCACTGGGAGATCTTTCAATCCCGGTTGTTCATATCATTGCTTTTATCTTAACTATCGGTCTGCTGATAGCTATTGAACTGCTGCTGAAAAAAACAAGTCTCGGAATTAAAATCCAGGCCTGCAGCGCAGATGCCACAACAGCCCGTTTAACGGGAATACCGGTAAATAAGATGTGTGCAGTAGCCTTTGGTATTTCCAGTTCTCTGGCAGCTGTGGCGGGACTGATCTTTTCATTGTCCAATGCACTTAGTCCTTCGGATGGTTTTGATCTTACGTTCCTGGGCTGGGTGGCAGTAATACTGGGAACTATGGGCAATCTGAAAGGTGCCGTTATAGCAGGATTCCTTATGGGAATCATACATGCCCTGACCATTTATTTCTGGATACCCAATATGGCAGAAGCGACTATATATATTGTATTGATCATTATCCTTATATTCAGACCGAACGGACTTTTCGGCAGGGAAATCAGTAAAAGGAGGCAGGCCGCATGAGTAAAAAACATATGTTATACAGCATAATTGCAGGAGTAATTATACTGGTGGCTTATATAGCATATTTTCATGGAAGCGGCCAGTCTTACAATGCAGGATTTATCGTGTATATCTGTCTGTTTCTTATAGCGGGCCAGGGATGGAATCTGCTGGGCGGATATATTGGCGAAGTATCCTTTGGGCATGCAGTTTTCTTTGGTATTGGAGCATATACAATTGCTCTTCCCACAGGATACGGACTTAATATCCCCATGCCGCTGCTGATTATTTTATCTATGGTTACAAGCGGTCTGTTCGCCTGGGCTATTTCATATCCGCTGCTGAGGATCAAGGGTATGAACTTTCTGATCGGTACATTCGGATTAGGGATCATTTTTCTGAATGCTTTCACTTCCAGTCAGCTGTTGTTTGCAAGCCAGGGAACATTTCTTCCGTTTGTACAGCCGTCGGTGCTTTATCCGGTTATCATAGGGATCACCATTGCAGTAGTGATTTTTGTGTCGGTGCTTGTTAAAAGCAGTACCGGATTAAGCTTTAAGGCTGTCAGAGACGTACCGGAGGCAGCCCAGATGATAGGTATTAATCTTTACCGTACAAAAACAAAAGCCCTGGTGATCGGAGCTATGATTACAGGACTTGCCGGAGCAATGTATGCTTTGTATTCCATGCATATTACTCCCAGCGCTACTTTTGATACATCTATCAGTAATGATATACTGCTGGGTTCCTACATAGGAGGATGCGGAACAGTACTTGGTCCTGTTATAGGAGGAACGATCCTTATTATTATCCAGGAGGCGGCCAGAAGTACGATCACGGTAACCGGCGGTCATAATCTTGTTCTGGGAATTATACTGGTCCTGGTAATGATGACAATGAAGCAGGGAATCTGGAGTGCAATACGCACAGGAATTGATAAAATATGCGGTAAATTGTCTTCTGTAAAGAAGCAAAGGAGGTGAGCGTGTGCAGCAGCCTATATTGGAATTGCAAAATCTTGGAATGAGGTTCGGAGGACTTGAGCTTTTTTCAGGAATAAATATTTCTGTTAGTAAAGGTGAGATCCTGGGGATCATTGGTACTAATGGATCAGGAAAAACCACACTGTTTAATATTATATGCGGGATCTATAAACCAGCGGAAGGTCAGGTTATCTATCATGGAAAAGATATTACCGGCCTGCCGCCATATAAGATCGCAAGACAGGGAATAGGCAGATGCTTTCAGATGGTGGTACCCTTTGAAAGTATGACGCCAAAAGAAAATATCCGTGTAGCAAGAGCAAACGCCGGACGATACGGAAAAGGAATCGAGCTGTCTGTAGAAGAAATCATGGAGCTTACCAATCTTACAGATAAGCAGGATATCACTACTAATAATCTTGCTCTTCCGGATAAAAAGAATGTAGAAATAGCAAGAGCTCTGGCATGTAATCCGGAAGTGATCCTTTTTGATGAGGTGTCCTGCGGATTGTCAGGAGAAGAAATCGGAGAGCGAATGAAGCTTATGAAACAACTGGCAAAAAAAGGAATTACTATTATTGTAATAGAGCATATTATGATGTTTATTAAAGAAATCTGTGACCGTGTAGTAGTCCTTCATGCCGGAGAACTCATTGCTCAGGGAACGCCTCAGGAAATAATTCAGAATCCCAAAGTTATTGATGCATATCTGGGAGGTCGTAAGTTATGAGTGTGTTTCAGTATAAAAATGTGTATGCAGGATATTCAAAAGAAATGGATGTGCTCCACGGAATCAGCTTTTCTCTGGAAGAAGACAGCCGGATCGCACTGATCGGCGCCAATGGAGCCGGGAAAAGTACCATTATGAAAACGATTTCGGGACTTGTACCTTTGCGAGAAGGGGAAATTTTATATCAGGGAGAAAGAATAGATACCCTGTGGCCCCACGAAATAGTAAGAAAAGGTATTATACAGGTACCTGAAGAAGGAGGAACTTTCCCGAATCTGACAATTGAAGAAAATTTAAATATTTCCTGCATTAACAAAAAGGCTAAATCCCATTTTGAAGCCAACAGAGATATGGTGTACGACATGTTTGCACCGCTAAAGGAAAAAAGACATATGATGGCTGACAGCCTCAGCGGAGGTCAGAGAAAGATGCTGAGTATAGGAAAGGCTATTATGGGAGAACCGGAAATACTTCTTTTGGATGATATTTCCATGGGACTGGCCCCAAAAGTCGTTGAGGATTTGTATCGTCAACTGAAAGAGTTGGTAAATCATTTGAAAAAGCCTGTACTTGTAGTAGAACAGATTATGGAAATTGCCCTTCAGTTTGCGGATTATGGGCATGTAGTGCAGCAGGGCAGGATTGTTTTATCAGGAACTTCAGAAGAATTGTTAAATTCGGAAGAGGTAAAACGTTCCTATATTGGAGGATAGTAAAGAAAAGAGGCAATGTGTAATTAGTTTAATAAAAAATAAAGGAGGAAATTATGAAAATGAAAAAAAGAAATATCTGGAAAGCCGGCATCGGCGTGCTTTTGTCGGGAATAATGGCGTTCTCTCTGGCGGGCTGCGGAGGCGCAGGCGGAAGCTCTGACAGCAGCAGCGCTTCATCAGCTGATGACAGTGATAAAATTGTCATTGGAGGAACTTTTACACTCAGCGGGGCAAGCGCTCATGCAGGAGAAAGTACACTGGAAGGTGCCCAGCTGGCAGTTAAGTACATTAATGAAAACGGCGGAGTAAATGGAAAACAGGTTGAGCTGGTATATTATGATGACGAATTTGATGAAAGTAAGATCCCTACATTATATGAGAGACTGATCAATGAGGATAAAGTAGATCTGCTGACATCTCCTTATACATCTCCGTTCCTGGCAGCAGCTCCGATTGCAGCAAAATATAATAAGGAAATGTTCTGTGTCGCAGCTGACAGTTATACTGCAAATGAACAGTATGGAAAACTGATTGCCAATCCTCAGATGGATGAAGACTGGAAAGGCGGAACATGGTGGAAAGATGTTTTTGAGTATGTAAATGAAAATTATGATAAATATGAGACTTCAGGTGAAAAAACAGTTGCTATTCTGAATCTGGAGACAACATACGGACATGAAGTAAGTGAAACCGTTGGAAAATTCCTGAAAGAAAACGGATTTAATGTAGTTTATGAGGAATTCTTTGAACCGGGCAACAGCGACTGGACATCTACAGTTCAGAAAGTAAAAGATCTGAAGCCGGATATCCTTTTTGCACCCCAGTACTTTGAAGACAGTGTAAGTCTTGTCCAGAAATGTAAAGAACTGGATTGTTATGCACCTATCATGATCGTAGAAGGCATGAGCTGGGATCCTATCGGATGGCCGAATACGGAACTGGGCGGTCTGGATCCGAGTATTGCAAAACTGCCGTTTCTTGGATATTCTGTATATAAATCAAAATATGAATCTGATTCTAAAGATTATATAGAAAAATATTGTAAAGAAAAATATGATTCTATTCCAAGTAACGATCTTTTATGCGGATTTATTGCAGTGGAACTGGCCTGCAAAGCAGCCAATGCGGCAGGATCGACAGAAACGGAGGCTTTACAGAAAGCTATGACAGAAAATACATTTGATCTGGCATGTTATCCGTATACGATGAATGAAACAGGCGGAAATGTTGCAGACTTTGACTGGGGATGCGGACAGTTCCAGCCGGAAGATATTTCTACTGCAGATACTTCAGGCAATGACTGGGTTACTTTATATCCAACTGAGTATGCAAATTCAGATAAAGTGATCACATTTACGGGATGGAACTAATAAATAGGAAAGATTTCAAAATTTTGTTGGATGAGCATTCCGCCTGTGCAGACGAGTGCTCTTAATCCTCCCATATATTCCGAACAGAGACAATACTGTAAAAGTATTGTCTCTGTTTGTGCCAGCGACGAGCCAAAGTCTGTGCTTGCACGAGACTCTGGCGACCGCTTACAATCCCGGAATGTGCCTTTTGGCACTTCCGGTGATTGGTTTTAGTCAAGAACTGGAATACCATTAATATACCGGTTTCAAAATAGTAAGCATTGAAGTTTGTTTCTGATACACGTATACTATCATATAGCAGTATATGGACACAGAGGTGATTCAATGAAAGAGACAACAGAAAAGAAAAACAACAGCCCGGAAGGAATGCTGTACGGTCTTGATGATAGGGTACCGGCAGGAAAGTGCAGTATCTATGGAATACAATATCTGATCTATTTTCTGGCTGGAAGCGCCATTATGCCTACTATTATCGGTGTATATCTGGGACTGGATCAGGCGGAGATCGCCCAGATGCTACAGAGAACATTTTTATTAAGCGGAGGAATATCCATTCTGCAGGCATTGCTGGGGCACAGGTTCCCTATTATTGACGGGCCGGCAGGATTGTGGATGGGACTGCTGATCATTTTGGCGGGAGCAGCTACTGCTTTTGGTAAAGATCTGGCAACTTTGCGTACAGATCTGGAACTTGGAATGATCTGTGCCGGAGTTATGGTGGTGATCGTAGGACTTTCAGGTCTGATGCAGAAGATCCTGAAGATATTTAATCCTATTGTTAATGGTACTTTTTTAATCCTGATGGTGCTGCAGATGAGCGCAACAGTTATAAAAGGAGCCACAGGAGTATCTTCCGGATACGAAACCATACAGCCCAAATTTGTGCTGATCTTTTTGCTTACAACGGTGGTTATTGTGGTCATAAACCTGAAAACAAAAGGATTTATTCAGTCTATAGCAACACTGATCGGTGTAGTATGCGGGTGGATAATGGCTTATGCTCTTGGAATATCTCCTGAGTTTATTTCATCAGGAGATGGATTTCTGGCTGTGCCCCGGCCTTTCGCCTGGGGAACACCCACAGTAGATCCCAGTGTTATAATCACATGCCTGATCGGGGAATTTGTGTTGTTTTCAAATTTTGCAACAAGTATAAATGGTATGTCTGAACTTCTGAACCGGCCCAATTCGCCAAAGACAGTAAAGAAAAGTACTGTGTGGTTCGGGGTTACTGCAGCCCTGTGCGGTATTTTCCCGGTGCCCGGATTTGTTCCGTTTGCATCTGCGCCCAGTACCACAAAACTGACCAGAGTAGCGGCCCGGTCGCCGTTTATCCTGGGAGGAATATTCATGATGATTCTGGGGCTGATTGCACCGGTATGTACATTTTTTGCAGCGATACCGCCTGCGGTAGGCTATTCCGCTATGATGATCGTATTTGCCTTAATGCTGGAGCAGGGCATCAAGGAGTTTAAAAAAGTGGAGTTTACTAACCGGGAAGGATTTATTATCGGCATTTCGTTTATGATAGGTGCGGGGATTATGTTCCTGGATGCAGACGCGTTTATGAATCTGCCTCAGATGCTCCGCTATATTGTTTCAAACGGACTGATCGTGGGACTGATTATTGCTATTGTTATGGAACATATTATCCTGCGAAAAAGAATTGCAAAATAATACGGGAAAAATAAGGAAAAGCACGGAAAAGAGAGTCGCATACAGTAATATTTGATTACGATATGAAAGATTCCTATATCCGTGCTTTTTGTATAAATAGTTTTACATATTTTTAAAAGAATTTTGCGATGTCTTCGGGAGTTTTTCTTTTGGGACGTTCGTTATCATAGTCCCCGTATCCTGCAGCTATAACAGATACAATGGTTTCATCCCGGCTGATACCCAGAATTTCATAAAGTTTTTCTGCATTACGGATTCCCATGATCAGCGTATCCAGTCCAAGTTCCGCAGCTTTTAATATAAGATTGGCATTATGAAGCCCCAGATCATAAGCACCCCACTGATTGCCCAGCTCATTGCTTGGAGTGCCGTCTTTTTCAAAACCGGAACGATTTTTTACATAGGAAGTGACAATCAATACAGGAGCATCTTTTGTATTATTTGCGTTAAATGGTGGAAGAGCCTGTTCTTTTACTTTTGAAAGCATATCATCTGATGTGATCACATAGTATCTGGCTGTCTGGCTGTTTTTCCAGGACGGGGCCAGAGTGGCGGCAGAAAGCATTTCATGAATTATTTCAGGGGATACTTTTTTATCGGCAATGTATTTGCGGGTGCTTTTTCTTTTTTCAAGAATTTTTTGAAATTCCATAGTGTTACCTCCTTAATTAAACTGCGAAAGAATGGGATAAAAGACGGCGCAGCGCCGGTTTCTCATATCCCGGAGTCTTTCCGGATAAAATAATAAATGAAAATAGCAGTTTTATTATAGCATATTTTTCCGGATACAGGAAAGAAGGTGAAAACAGGAGGAGAAAGACTAACTATTGACAAGAAGGTATTTTTATAATAAAGGTATAGTATATAGTGAAAAACAGGAGGGAGTTATCCATGAAAAAGAAAGGGTTGGCGCTGGCAGTTGCCGCAGGGATTATGCTGGCTTTGGCCGGGTGCAGCGGCCAGACAGTACAGGAAAATCAGAACGGAGGCGTTCAGAGCGGCCAGACAGCTTCCGGGATCACAGGAGAAACAGCCAGGACTCTGGCTTTGCAGCAGGCCGGTGTGGCGGAGGAAGACGTACTGGCAAGCGGTGTGAAAGAGGATTATGATGACGGCGTGAGTTGCTATGAAGTGGTATTTTACACAAAAGACACGGATTATGAATATAAGATCGATCGGACAAACGGAACACTGCTGGAGTCGAATAAAGAGACTTTCGACTTCTCCTGGGGAACGCCTCAGGGTGCAGGCATTACAAAAGAAGAGGCCCAGAATATTATTATGGAACAGGTACCCGGGGCCAAGGCGGACAATATCCGCATGAAAGCGGAAGTGGAAAACGGCAGGATCGTATATGAGGGAGAAGTCATTTATGAGAATGCGAAATACGAATATGAAATGGACGCTCAGACGGGAAAACTGCTGGAGTGGAGTCAGGGAGACCTGTTTTAAAAACTTCAGGATAAAAAAGGAGAGAAAATGCTGAAACAATCAGACTTAATAGAGAAACTGCATCAGGTGCACAAAAAAAGCTATCCCGCATATAAATCCCTCCGGGGACAATATGACTGGGGCAGGTATGTGCTGTCTATTGATCATGTCCAGGGAGATCCCTTTGCGTCTCCTTCCGGGATCAGCATACATGTACCATTAAAAGAGGCGGGATTCCTGCCGCTATATTATAAGGAAGAAATATCCAGAATTGCTCTGGAAGATACACTGCTGCGCAGATTTTCGGAAGAACTGGAAAAGATCAGTTTCAAGGCAAAAGGATCTGGAAAAAGCGGACTGGTGTCCACGACCAGATGCGGACAGGAAATATTGAGCCGCACCGGCATGCGTATTACAGAGAAGGACCTGATTGCCCGGTGCGAAGTGGGATTTCCGGCAAGAGGAAGGACAATTGACGCTATAGAGCTGGAAAAGATCCTGATCCGGCTTTTGCCGGAGGCTGTAAAAAAGAGCCTTTACGCGGCCAGCTGGAGGCCGGAGGTCCTGAGAGATGTATATGAGCTTTCACAGGATCAGCAATATATAAGGAAGGAACTGGAACAAAGAAATCTGGCTGCTTTTGTGGCGGATGGTTCGGTGCTGCCAAGAGAAAGCGGCGTGTCACAGAAACCGCTGAAGGGAGCGGTGGCTTTTGCGTCTCCCCAGTCCTGCAGAGTGGAAATGGATCTGCCGTTTCATGGAAGGCTCAGCGGGATGGGGATTCCAAGAGGAATCACACTGATCGCCGGAGGCGGATATCATGGCAAGTCCACGCTGCTTCAGGCTCTGGAGAGGGGGGTATACGATCATATCCGGGGAGATGGAAGAGAATATGTTATTACTGACGAGACAGCGGTAAAGCTTAGGGCGGAAGACGGACGATCTGTGAGAAATCTGGATCTGTCCCTGTTTATCCATGATCTGCCAAATGGAAAAGACACCCATTGTTTTTCTACAGAGGATGCCAGCGGCAGCACTTCCCAGGCTGCGGGGGTAATGGAAGGAATCGAAGCCGGCAGCAGGGTGTTCCTAATTGATGAGGACACCTCCGCGACAAATTTCCTTGTCCGGGATGAATTTATGCAAAAGATCGTACATCCTGACAAAGAACCTATTACTCCGTTTCTGGCCAGAGCCAGGGACCTGTATGAAAAAGCAGGCATTTCCACGATCATCGTGGCAGGAAGTTCCGGAGCGTTTTTCCATATTGCGGATATGGTCATACAGATGGACAGCTACCGACCTGTAGATGTTACTGATAAGGTGAAAAGCCTGCTGGATCAGTATCCTATTCCGAAGCTGGAAGTGCCGGAATTTGCTCTGCCGAAAGAACCCCGCAGGATAGAATGGAAAAGCATCCGGGGCAAAGGAAGAGACGGCAGGATCAAAGTTAAGATCCACGGCAGTGACGGTTTTTCCATTGGGATGGAAAATGTAGATCTGCGTTATGTGGAGCAGCTGGTGGATACGGAACAGACAGCGGCGCTGGCAGGGATGCTGAAAATGCTGGTGCAGACAGGAGGCAAACATACAATAGCCGAAATGGCGGAGGCAGTATGGCAGCAGATGAGAAAAAAAGGACTGGAAAGTTTTCAGGATGGAACGGCCCACTTGGGATATGCTCGTCCGAGAAAACAGGAAATCTGTCTGATGCTGGACCGGTACAGAGGATAGAATGTGAAAGACAGTATATTGAAAAAGAAGACACTTATGATCTGCGGCATAGAAGTCGCGGTAGAGTGGAAAAAGATAAAAAATATGTATTTGAAGGTGCATGGAGCGGACGGTTCCGTAACTGTATCCGCTCCGGCGGAAATGAGCCTTTCCAGGATCCGGGCTTTTGTAGAGGCCAAGGAGAGCTGGCTGAAAAAGCATCTGGCCGAAGGGCAGGGAAACAGAGAGCTTTCCGGGAAACGGGAATTTCGCCAGGGGGAAATACTGGCGCCCTGGGGAGAGCCGCGTACCCTGGTACTGGAGGAATATAAGGGAAAGCCTTTTATAAAAGAGGACCGGATTGGAGGCGAAATCCGGATGTACTGCAGTTTTGACCTGTCAGGGGAAGCCAGGGAGCGGATCTGGAAAGACTGGTGCAGACAGCGGCTGGCGGAGGAAATCCCGAAACTGATCCGGAAATGGGAGCCGCAGATGCATGTGAAAGTGCAGGAATGGCGGATCCGCGATATGAAGACCCGATGGGGCAGCTGCAATATTACAAAAAGTAGAATCTGGCTGAGCCTGCAGCTGGCGGAAAAGCCCAAAGAGTGTCTGGAGGAAGTAGTGGTCCATGAGATGGTCCATTTGCTGGAACCGGGCCATAATAAGAGATTTTATCATTATATGGACTGTTACCTGCCCCAGTGGAAAATTTGGAAAGAACGGCTGAAAAATCCACTGTAAATGTGAAAAATGCGTTAAAAAATTATGAAAAATGCAAAACAAAAAAATAGAAGATTTAAAAATGTTGTAGGAGTTATACAAAACACCAAAAATTTTGATATTTTCTTGTATTTTTGAATGTTTTATATTATCATTGGAAGAAGTGGGTTGCAATCTAAGTCCAGATGTACAGGTATTGATCGGTAAAAGAATAACTGGAGAGTGATAATTGCAACTGTAAATAGACCTTGGACGATGTAAGATACTAGAAGTTCAAAATACGATTGATAAAGGAGAAGAGATTATGAACGCAAAACATGCGGCAGGAAGAAAAGCATTTGAGCTTGCATTCACCGGAGTGTATAAATATATCAATAGAGACCGGGAAAAAAATCTGGTTAAAATGATGAATCTTGCTCAGAAAGTTGCCGGCAAAAACTTCCCACAGTACTTCTGGGATAATGCAAATGAAATCCTTGGAAATCCGGATGAGAAATGGACACAGATGATCTACAACGCGCTGGAAAGACTTCACCCGAATGTTATTAAACAGCACGTACTGAACATGGGATACGAAGCAGGTCTGACCGGCTTTAAGAAGGTAAAAGAAAACCGTGAAAAATACGGATGCAACGTACCCTGGGTTATCCTTATGGATCCTACCAGCGCCTGCAACCTGAAATGCGTAGGATGCTGGGCTGCGGAATACGGACATCAGCTTCAGCTGACCAATGAAGAACTGGACCGTATCATCACAGAAGCAAAAGAGCTTGGTATCCATTTCTTCGTACTGACAGGCGGAGAACCGCTGGTACGTAAAAAAGACATTCTTATGCTTGCGCAAAAACACAATGACTGCGCATTCCATATCTTCACAAACGGAACACTGATTGATGAGCCTTTCTGCAAAGAAGTGCAGAGACTGGGCAATTTGTCTTTCGCTCTTTCTGTAGAAGGATATGAAGAGACAAATGATGACAGAAGAGGAAAAGGCGTATTTGAAAAAGTTATGCACGCAATGGATCTGATGAAAGAGCACGGTCTGCTCTACGGCGTATCTATCTGCTATACAAGCAAAAACTATCAGGTAGTTACGTCAGATGAATTCCTTCAGATGCTGGTAGACAAAGGCGCGATCCTGGCATGGTTTTTCCATTATATGCCGGTAGGAAAAGACGCTTCTGTAGATCTCCTGCTTACACCGGAGCAGAGAGCATACATGGTAGAAAGAGTACGTTTCGTAAGAAGCAGAAACTGCCCGATCAAATTATTTACTCTGGATTTCCAGAATGATGCGGAATTCGTAGGCGGATGTATTGCCGGCGGTAAGAACTACTTACATATCAACCCCAACGGGGATGTGGAGCCGTGCGTATTTATCCATTACTCCAATGTAAACATCAAAGATCATTCTCTTCTGGAATGTCTGCAGCAGCCGCTGTTCATGCAGTATCATGACAATATGCCGTTCAACGACAACCAGCTGCGTCCGTGTCCGATGCTGGAGAACCCTGAAATGATCAAGAAGATGGTAGAAGCTTCAGGAGCTCACTCTACAGATATGCAGGCTGAGGAACCGGTTGACGATTTGATCGCAAAAACCATTCCGTATGCAGAGAACTGGAAACCGACTGCTGACAAACTCTGGAACGAGCGTCAGGAAGAGATCGCTGAGATCAAACGGAAACGGGAAGAAAAATACGGAAGCTGAGAGTTGTAAAAAAATTTAATATCATAATAAAATCTTAATAATTAGATTAAGAAAATGATAAGAACCCCCTGTTATACTCTGGTTGTAAGATAAAAAACGACCGAAAATAACAGGGGGATTTGTTTATGGTATTCGAAACGCATGTTATGAATTATATTATTTTGGGCATATTGATCGCCTGCTTCGCCTACCAGGCCGTATACTTTTTTATTCCGTATTTTAAAAAGGAAAAAGAACATAAAAAAGAAGAAATGCATCGTTTTGCGGTGCTGGTGGCAGCCAGAAATGAAGAAGCTGTTATCGGACAACTGATTGAAAGTATCCAGATGCAGGATTATCCTTCAGAACTTGTAGACGTTTATGTGGTAGCTGACAACTGCGATGACAGCACTGCTTCCGTAGCCAGAGAAAAAGGAGCCTTTGTCTATGAGCGGTTTAACAAAGTCCATGTGGGAAAAGGCTATGCCTTAAACTATCTGCTGAGCGCAATGAAAGAGGATGGAAAACGTGAAGTATATGACGGTTATTTTATTTTTGATGCTGATAACCTCCTTGAAAAGAATTACATTAAGGAAATGAACCGGACGTTCTGCGACGGATACCGGGTGATCACAAGTTACCGGAATACAAAGAACTTTGGAAGCAACTGGCTGACGTCCGGATACGGACTTTGGTTCCTCCATGAAGCGCAGTGGCTGAACAGAGCAAGAATGCTGAGTAAAACAAGCTGCGCGGTTTCCGGCACCGGATTTTTCTTCTCCAAAGAGATCCTGGAACGTATGGGAGACTGGAATTATTTCCTGCTCACAGAAGACATTGAATTTACAATTTCCCAGATCCTTCAGGGTGAGACCATCGGATACAATAAGAACGCGGTATTTTATGATGAACAGCCGGAAAACTTTATACAGTCCTGGCATCAGAGAGCCCGCTGGGTGAAAGGATATCAGCAGGTATTTTCCAAATACGGCAGACAGATCGCAAAAGGGATTTTTAAGGAGCGAAATTTTGCGTGCTTTGATATGACTATGTCCATCTGGCCGGCATTTGTAGTGACCGCATTTACGATCGCCGCCAATCTGGTTCTTATTCTGGCAGGTCTGCTGACCGATCAGGATATCAGTTTTGTACTGTACAACGCGGGGCTCAGTTTCGCGAAAACCTACGGTATGATGGCTCTGCTGGGAGGCTGGACGCTGTTTACGGAATGGAAGCACATTCATGCCGGAGCAGGAAAGAAACTGCTGTCCATTGTAACTTTCCCGCTTTTCATGTTTACCTTTGCGCCCATTGCTTTTATAGCTCTGGCAAAGAAGGTGGAATGGAAGCCTATCGAACACCACTGTACGGTTCGGGTTTCCCAGTTACATATGAACGACTGATCCTAAAAGACCAGGATCCGAAAATATAAAAGATCTGTACCCGGAACAGAACGCCGTAAAAGCGGGCGCGTTCCGGGTACTTCTGTCGTCTGCCCGGGGGAAAGGGAGAAAAAGTAAATTTTAGGGTATAAAAATGAGAAAAACCTTGCTATAATCAGAAGGGAATATTTTTAGAAATCAAGAAAGGCAGGTGTGGATCGTATGCTGACTATTTACAGAACCGATGATTGCGTCATTCATGAGCTGGATGAATTTCAGGAGGGCGCATGGATCAATCTGGTCAATCCGACGATGGAGGAAAGCCAGGAAGTCGCGGAAAATTTTGAAATTGATATAGCGGATATACGGGCCGCACTGGATGAGGAAGAAAGTTCCCGTATTGACCTGGAGGACGGATATACGCTGATCCTTGTGGATATTCCCACTACGGAGATCCGTCATGAATCCAAAAACTATACCACGATCCCTCTGGGCATCATCCTGACTACGGAAAATCTGATCACCATATGTACAGAGGAGACCCCCATTCTCCAGCATTTTATACAGCGGAGAGTAAGGGAGTTCAGTACAAAGAAGAAAATGCGTTTTGTATATCAGATCCTGTTCCGTACAGCGGCAATGTACCAGAGCAATCTGCGTATCATTGATAAAAAGCGTACCGAGATCGAGGAACGGGTTGGAGATAATACCGAAGACGTGGATCTGATCGAGCTCCATGAGCTGGAATCTACCATGGTCTATTTCGCTACTTCACTGAGAGCCAACGGAGTGGTGCTGGAGCGTCTTTCCAGATATAAAAGGCTGGAGCAGTATCCCGAGGACAAGGAACTGCTGGGAGATGTGATCGTAGAGAATCAGCAGGCTATTGAAATGACCAGTATTTACCGCGATATCATAAACGGTACCAGAGAGCTGATGTCTTCTGTGATCAACAACCGGCTGAACAATGTAATGAAATATCTTACCTCTATTACTCTTGTAATGGCGATCCCTACGATCATATCCGGTATCTACGGTATGAACGTGCGGTCGGAAGGTATGCCCGGAGCCAATTCGCCATATGGGTTTGCCATTGTGTGCGGCGCTATGGTAGTGATCTGTATCATTGCTCTGCTGCTTTTGAAAAAGAAGAATATGTTGTGGGTTTTTTGTCTTGGAAATATTATTGAGAAAAATAGAACAGAAAAAAGCGTAAGTTCGGATTTTGGGGAAGGAAATAATTTCCTTTTTGTATCCGGCCTTACGCTTTTTTGTTTCAGGAGAATCCTTTTCGCTAAAGGTATTATAACAATACTTTTTTATTGATAATACGCGGAACAATATCAGCTATTTCTTTTGGGGGCTTCTGACGCCCTTCGATCAGCCATTGCTTGAGAAGAAAATAGGTTCCGACGGAAAGAAAGGTATCATATAACTGTTGAATTTCCGGACTGAGCTGCCTGATCATATCTGCATTGCACGTATCCTGATGGAGTATCCGGAACATATCGGTCCATTCTTTATCTGAATTATAGCGGATAAACAGGGTCACAATATCCGCATGCTATACCAGAAAAATATGGACGCAGTTACTTCAGATGCTGGTAGATAAAGGGGCGATCCTTTCCTGGTTTTTCCATTATATGCCCGTTGGAAAGAACGCCAGTACGGATCTGCTTCTGACGCGCCAACGGTGATGTGGAGCCATGTGTATTTATCCATTACTCTGGAGCAAATATCCGTGAAAATCCCTTTTGGAGTGTTTGCAGCAGCCGCTGTTTATGCAGTATCATGACCATATGCCCTTCAACGAGAATATGCTTCAGCCCTGTCCTATGCTGAAAAAAACGAAAGGAAGAAAGGCGAAAATCATCGCGGAACGAGAAAAAATACTGAAAATAAAAGGGCTTCCCCATTTTTATCGGGGAAGCCCTTTTGGACAAAGTGAATATATAGGAAAGTAGATGATGGGTATATGAGGCATCCACTTTGTCGGCTTATTTGCTGACGATTTTGTAATAACTTCTTGCTGTGACCAGATAAATGACAATGTACAGCAGGGCAAATCCCGCGAATGTTCCGATCAAACAGTAAATGAAGTATTTTACGTCGCCCATTGCCAGTACGGACAGCAGTCTGGATACAATGGGGAAGGCAAAAGCGGAATGTATGCCGGCTACTACCAGGGGCAGGAAAAATACCATAAGTACCTGGGAGCGGATATATTTCCGGATATTTTCTTTGGACAATCCCACATTCTGCATAATCTCATATCGTTTCGCGTCCTGAAGCCCTTCGGAAATCTGTTTATAGTATATGATCAGCACGGTGGCGATCAGGAAAATGATACTCAGGAAGATACCTATGAAGAACATGCTTCCATAGAGAGAGAGGAAGCTGTCCCGGTTGCCGGAACGGGTCTCCGCGTTGACAGATAAAAGTTCTGAACCGTCTTCCAGACCGGATCCCGCCTGCTGTTCAAAGGCGGTCTGGGTATCCTCGTATCTGTTCTGGAACTGTTTTACAATGGTTTCGGATTTTGACATATCCGATACGTTAAATCCGCAGTAATAATCAATAGAAGAGGCATTGTCGCCGTAGACATTTGTCTGCAGATCGTATAAATGCAGAAGCGTGTCTGTACTGTCCACTACCACGTAATATACATCCAGTCCCACATTGGCGGAAAATGCCTCCTGCTCCGGAAAGTCATCCAGTGTATCCGCTACGGTAAACTCTTCCCCCATAAGAGAAAGACTATCGTAGGGGTAAGGAGACCCTGTGTTGGAATATACCAGGATTTCGTTTTTGTCCAGGACCGGCTGTTCACCGGAAAGCCGTCCGTAATCATCCGCAGATGTAAAAATAAGGGAGCAGATGTTGTTGACATTAACGGAAATGCCGGATTCATCAGTCAGAAAAGTATCTCCCTCCTGCTGCGCGCCGATGCCAAGGGCCGTTACATAAATTTCGTTGGAAACACTGACCCCTTCTTCTGCGGCAATGTCGTTGAGCAGGGTGTGAGCGCGGTCAAAATACCGGTCCGAGTAATTTGCCGTCCGCAAGTAAGCATTTACATTGACTTCTCTTGGGTATCGGGTCTTCATCACGTTGTCAGTACCTGCGTACAGAGACAGTGTGGTGGAGATTGCGATGATCACCATTGTAGAAAGAATGCAGATGCTGGCCAGACTGGCGGCATTTTGTTTCATACGGTAGATCATGTTGGATACATTAATAAAGTGGCTGGCTTTATAATAATATTTTTTGTTTTTGCGCAGAGCCTTCAGCCAAATGATGCTTCCTGCTATAAACAGCAGGTAAGTGCCGGCTACCACAAAGAGGACGGCCAGGAAAAACAGACCGAAAGCTGCCAGCGGGTTGGTAATGCTCACCGAAATCCCGTATCCGATCACAATGGAAACAATGCCAAGAATGGCCAGGAGCCATTTGCTCCGGGGCTCTTTTTCCCCAACGCTGCTTCCACGGAGAAGGGCAATGGTATTGGAAAAACGGATCTGGCGGAAGGCGTTTAAAAACAGTATCAGGTAGATGACTGCGAACAATATAATGGTATAGAGGATAGAAGCTTTTGAAATTTCAAATCCCAGGGGGATTTCAGCGTCCATCAGGCGCAGCAGACCTACATAAGCCAGTTTGTAGAGCAGGATACCTGCCAGAATTCCGCAGACCAGGCTGATAACTGCCACAATAAAGGTTTCGTTCAGGATGATCCGGGCAATGTGCCGCTTTTCCAGTCCCAGCACATTGTAAATGCCGAATTCGTGTTTCCTTTGCTTGGTAAGGAAACTGTTAGTATAAAACAGAAAAATAGTTGAAAAAATGATCATCAGGCCGGTGCCGATCTTCAGCATATACCGGATTGCTTCGGAACCGTAGACCATATCCAGATTGGAGTTGGTGGACAGGGCCTGAATGATGTAAAACAGCGTAACCATCAGAATACATGTGAGAATGTATGGGATATACATCCGTTTGTTTTTTCGGATGCAGTCCACGGCAAACTTACGGTAAAATCCTCTTTTCATCGATCCACACCACCTGTCTGAAGTATCGTCAGAGAGTTGGCGATATTCTGATACATTTCTTCGGAAGAACGGTCTCCTTTGTACAGCTGATGGAATACGGTGCCGTCCTTAATGAAAAGTACCCGGCTGGCATGACTGGCTGCCTTGGTGGAGTGGGTGACCATCAGAATAGTCTGCCCTTCTTTGTTGATCTCATTGAAGAGATCCAGCAGTTCGTCAGTAGAACGGGAATCAAGCGCTCCGGTAGGCTCGTCGGCCAGTATCAGCTGAGGCTCTGTGATCAGAGCTCTTGCCACCGCGGCGCGCTGTTTCTGCCCTCCGGACACTTCATAGGGATATTTGGAAAGCAGATCTGAGATCCCCAGTTTGGCCGCTATGGGAAGCAGACGGCTGCGCATTTCCTGGTACGGGGTCCCTGAGAGTACCAGGGGGAGCATAATGTTGTCTTTCAGATTAAAAGTGTCCAAAAGATTGAAATCCTGAAAAACAAAGCCCAGATTATCCCGGCGGAAAGCGGACATTTCTCTGTCCGGAATATCCAGGATATTTTTGCCGTTAAGCTGTACGATGCCGCTGGTAGGTTTATCCAGAGCCGCCAGAATATTTAGCAGGGTGGTTTTGCCGGAACCGGACTCTCCCATGATCGCGATATATTCTCCCTGATTAACTGAGAAGGTAACATCCGAAAGCGCCTGGACCTGATTGCCGGCAAAACGGGTGGTATATATTTTCTTTAGACTGTGAACTTCTAATATTGCCATGTCAATGACCTCCTTTTGTTTCTTTCTGGACTCAGTATAGCAAAAGTGCAGGATCCGCTGCCATTTCTCTGGCTAACAATTCACAGCCAAACCTTGCAAAAGTGAAAGGTTGCCTATTCTACGTCCAGAAACTTCCGGGAAAGATCAATGAAAAAGGAAGTGCCTTTGCCTACTTCTGAGGTAACGGAGATGGGATGGGAAAGGCGGTCCAGTATCTTTTTGCACAGATAGAGACCAAGGCCGGTGGCGTGTTTGTCTACCCGGCCATTGTATCCGGTATAACTTTTTTCGAAAATTCTGGGGAGATCCTCTTTGGCAATGCCTATGCCTGTATCGGAAATGGAAAGTATCTGCCTGTGATCCACCCGGATGGTCACGCTGCCCTTGCTGGTATATTTAATGGCGTTGGACAGGATCTGCTCAATGACAAAAGAGAGCCACTTTTCATCGGTAAGCACCTTTTGGTCAGTGGATTCATAATCCAGGGAGATTTTTTTCTGGACAAACTGGCCGGCGTATTTGCGGACTGCCTGACGTATGATATTGTCCAGATCATAATATTTCAGTACGAAATCCGCGGAGGGGCTGTCCAGGCGGAAATAGCAAAGCACCATTTCCACGTACTGTTCGATCCGGAACAGCTCGTTTTTCATTT
>CAKNLF010000009.1 GCA_930989305.1 uncultured Roseburia sp.
TCTGTCTGTCTGTCAAAATTATTTTTGTCCTATATTCTTTTGTCAATCTATAATTCAAAATTATTCTTACCATTTTTCATACTATCAATTAGACGCTGAAACATTTCACGAAGTTGTATTACCGGTTTCCATCCTAAATTCATTAATTTAGAACTATCCAACTTAATAATCATTTCCGGATTATATCCAAAAGAATCAATATTCTCTGGCATATCATATTCTACCTGCATATTTTTATCAGGATTTAATTGGCATACCAATTGAGCCATATCTCTAATAGAAATAACAGTCTCCATATTTGTTACATTATACGCCTCTTTTTTCTTTCCTTTTAATAAAATATAAAATATGGCATTTATAGCATCTGACGTATAGCAATAACTTCGCACTGTTTTCCCTTCCGTATGCAAAACTATATTTTTCCCTTCAATGGCGCACCGTGCAAATTCTGCAAAGACCCTACCATCATTATACTCCACACCAGCCCCAAATGTTTGAGACAATCTAGCAATTTTAACTGGTATATTATATTGTGTCGCATAAGAAACACACAAACATTCCACCATTTTTTTCCCTTCGGAATAACTGCTTCTTACATTTAAAGGATCAATATATCCATAATCCGCTTCTTCTATAAATCCTTCTTTTTGCGGAGTCCCATATACTTCCAAGGACGACAAATATATAAACCCCTTTACACTTTTATTTTTAGCCAATTCCAAAATATTTCTAGTCCCCATAATTGCCGTCATAATGGTTTCCACGGGAGAATTCACGAATGATTTTGAACTGGTGATACTTGCTCCATGAATAATATAATCAATATTCTCCCCTACTTCAATCGCTTTATTAATATCTCCTATACAAATTATAATATTTGTATCAGACAACAATTCGGAAAAAATTTTTTTTGCTTTCTTTTCGTTTCTTACTAATGCAATAATTTTTATATTCGTATAAAATATATAGTTATAGAGGGCAAGTGTTTTCACTATTTGGGAACCAATTAAACCAGTCGCCCCTGTTACAAACACTGTCTGTCCTGCTAATTCGTTAAGTAGCGAAGATCTATAAACCAATCTTTCTAAATCTTCTTGTAATATTCTATCATCACTTATTTTTTTTTCATTTTGTTTAATCATCGTCTCTCCTTTTACTCTGCTGATTCATTCTAGTTTGAATCCTATTCGTCAATCCCAAGCCAAATGCCTGTTCATTTTCTTTATATTGTAACAATGCCCTAAACATATACACGTCTTCTGGTGTAGTAACTTTTATATTTCCACGATTTCCTGGAACCATATAAGCTTTCATATTTAAACTCTTAATTATAGTACATGCGTCAACCATATTTTCATATCCCTGTTCTGTAGCTCGTATCATATCATGCGCATGTATAATATCTTTTAAGTAAAAACTTTGTGGGGCTTGTGCCGCATATGTTTCTTTACGATATGGAACTGCTTCTACTTCAGATCCATCTTTACTTAACAAAATCGTTTCATAACATGAAGTACAGGTAATACCATTCCCATTTTTTTTAACACTTTTAATATTTTCCGAAATTACCTCGTATGATACAAAAGGTCGCACACCGTCATGTAATAAAACAATGGCATTCTCATCATTTTCAGATTCCGCGATTTTAAGTGCGTTATATATAGAATCTTGCGCTGTATCTCCTCCTGGGACTACTTTCTGTACTTTTGTCAGGCGATATTCGTCAATCAAAGATTCCATATATGGAATAAAATCCTTTAACATAGATATATATATCTTATCAATTTCATCATGATATTGAAACAATTGTAATGTATGGATTATTACGGGCTTTCCATTAATTTCTAGAAATTGTTTTGGGACACCTGCCCCCATTCTTACACCACTACCCCCTGCAAAAATTATCGCTATATTTGTATTTTTCATTTTTTATCCTCTCTTAAATATCTTTTTCCTGATTCATGATGGACACAAAATCCATTTGCGCCATGCGTTCATTTTCTTGTTCTTTTTCTTTCAACAACTCTCTAATGTCATCTGGCATGTTATCTAAGATAATCCAATCTATAACACGATCTGACGAATGACTGTCTATATAATCAAAATGATGTTTTACATACTTTCCTACTTTTTCTTCTTCAAAATCTTTTTCTTCAATCGCTTTAATTATATCATCAAATTCATAACAGATTTTACCAGGCGCAGATTCTTCATAATTTCTATGAAATCCTCTTGAGAAAGAATATTGTACTTTATCAAATGCAAAAAACAGCATTGGATTTCCCATTAGTGAGTATTCAAAAATATTCGATGAATAATCTGTTATCAAAAGATCTGTTATATAAAACAAATCATTAATATTAGGATATAATCCAACATCCAAAAACTTATCTTTATATTTTTCTTCTATTGGCACTGGTGCACTGACCCATGGATGCATTTTAAATAATACTACATATTCATTATCACATATATTATATAACTTCTCAAAATCAATTAAATTATATGGATAATATGCCTCTTTTCTATTTTTTCCACGATAGGTGGGAGCAAATAAAATAACTTTTTTCCCCTTACACATGGGGAATTTTTCATATAACTCCTTAGTTTTTTTCTTTCTAAAATCACTATTTAAAAATTCATCCATTCGTGGCATTCCTGTTGGGATAACTTGTTCGTCATTTAATCCCCATACTTCAGAAAAGAATGGAATAATATTTTTTGATCCTGCAATACCATACGTATATTGTCTATGGCAAGATTGCGGACTAGGACAACCTTTATGCCCCCATCTACTATAACCGGACGACTTAAAGCCTGCTCCAGCATGCCACAATTGTATAATTTTAGTGTCTTTATCAATTTCTAGCCAATCAAAAACTGGTGCATGATCATCAATTAGAATCATATCGCTTTCCGCTATTTTTTTTAACAGCGCATGCCAACTCTCTCTACTCTGATCAACAGATGAGGCTGGTCTGGCAGAGGTAAGTATACGATACTCCTTATCCATTCCCCTCTGTATCATGCGGTCTTTTACCGCAATTAAATTAGCTCCTAATGTATCACTTTGTTCACTCATAAACAGAATTGTTTTTTGGGAATTTTTCCCTTTCAAATTTTTTCTATTTGAATAATAATATTTTTTATACGCTATCTTTTCATTTTTCAGATATCTTTTGGTTTCTCGTGGAACGTTCGAAAAAATCTTTCTAAAACGTCCATATTTTGGAAAGGACATACCACATTTTGCAGATGCCATCATATAAATCTCAAATATAGTATCTTCTACATCATCTTTAACAAAAAAACTAACAGTATATACTTTACTGCGATTAGCATATAAAAAATTTCTTGAAGATTTTTCTAACTTATCCGCCATATTTAATGCAATTTTGCATAATCCAAAAAATTCTTCTCCCTTGCAAACGTAAATGTTATAGGTCCCTAAAGGATAACATCGATTCTGACCATTATTTGTAATATTAATTTTTATTTTATACTTGTTATTGTTGCATTCTAATACTTTAAATTTTCCCTTTACCTCATATAATCCATTTACCATAAAAAATTCCAAATTCTGAATTTCATCTTCCAAAAAATCTACTTCCACATCTAATATTAAAAAAATTCTGTCCCATTCAATATTTATAACCTGTGCTGTTAATATTTCTTTCTCTCTTAAATCCAGCATTTTTTTCTCCTTTACCATTTCCTTAATATTTGAGTAGTTCTATCCAACCCTTGTTTTATATCATACCTTGCTTTCCAGCCAAGCTCTTTTATTTTTTCTCCACTCATTATCGCTTTTGTCGCTTTGGAATACCCTGCCTGCTCTGTAGCGTCCGGTATTTCAAATACTACTTTAGTGCCGGCTATTTCAGCTATAGTCTCCGCCAGATCTTTCAACATAATATCCGATCCCGGATCAGCTATATTATATGCCTGTCCGCAGACACCGTAAAATAATACGGTCAGAATCCCCGCAACTGCGTCTGCTACATAAGTATAGGAATACAACTGCGTACCTTTGCTTTTCAGAACAATATCTTCTCCCGCAATTCCTTTTTTCAGGAACTGGGATATTGCTTTTGTATCACTCTGCAGCATAGTGGGGCCATAAGTACGGGCCAGCCTTGGAATCACAACATCCAAATTTTTCTGCTTTATATATGCCTGACACAAAGCCTCCCCGCATCGCTTGCTTTCCGGATAACCTGCACGAAGGGTATTGCAGTCAATATAGCCGCAGTAATCTTCAGAGAAATATTCCTGATCCCCCCGGTTTTCCCCATATACTTCTACAGTAGAGGCAAATAAGAAACGCTTTGTCTCATGCCTGCTGGCAAAATCCAAAAGATTATTTGTCCCTATAATGTTAGAAGCAACTGTTCCGATTGGATCCGTTGCATATGCCACCGGATGTGTATTGCTGGCAGCATGGAGTATATAGTCAACGGTGCCATATGTGTCATGTTCAAGTGCTCGATTAATGTCCTGCTCCACAAAGCAAAACTGCTCATTATTCCAAAAAGCCGAAAATCTTTCACGGGCTTTTTTTTCATTCCGCCCCAGAGCATATATTTTACATCCCATTTTATATTTTTTATTTCGATACATGAGCACATCAATCAAAAAACTGCCGATCATCCCCGTTGATCCGGAAATCAAAAATGTTTTATTTTCCAATTTTTCCCAAGGGAAACTCTGGTCCGCAATTTTTTCAATATCCTCTATATAAATCGAATTGTCCTCCAACCGCATACAAACTCCTCCTGTATTTTTAACAAGATTTTATTTAAGCCAGTTATCTTTATCTGCTTTCAAATAAGCTTTAAACATCTCAAGATCATCTTTTGTTGTAAGCTTGATATTTTTATCAGATCCTGCCGCAAAATACAAAGTCTCACCCAGATCCACCATCATAGTATTGGTATATGCGGAACCATATATGCCGATTCCTTCTGCAAATGCCCGTTTATACGCTGGCAGTAATTTACCATATTTATAGGCCTGAGGTGTGGACACACGACGCAGCGTTTCTCTCGGAATATATTTATTTGTACATGTTTCATCGGTCTTCACAAATATCTGTTCATTATATGGCATAGAAGTCACTGCATTGCCATGCTCCTTGCATTTTATGATCACATCGGACAATACCGAGGCGTCTACTAAAGGCCGGATTCCATCATGGATGATTATAATATCATCTTCACTGCATTTGTCTTCCAGAAAATATACTCCGTTTCGAATGGATTCCTGTCCTGTTTTGCCTCCTGAGATCACCCATTTTAATTTTGTAATATTAAACTGCTTTGCGTACGCCCATAAGATATCATGCCATCCGTCCAGACACACTACCTCTATGGCGTCGATCTCCGGATGTTTCTGAAATCCCTCCAGTGTATAAATCAATACCGGCTTGTCATATACATTAATAAACTGTTTCGGGATATCCTGTCCCATTCTGCTTCCGGAACCTCCGGCTATGATAACTGCAATATTCATGATCTATCCTCCAAATCTTTGACCTAAACTCCTTCTGGCTTACTCTTCTACTGCACGGCAAACTAAATCTGCCACACGCTGGGAAGAATTTCCATCCAGCCTGTCAAAATATTTTTCCGCAAATGTTTTTACTTTTTCCTGTTCAAAATCTTTTTTTACCACTGCATTCACCAGTTCCTGAAATGTATAACACAATTTTCCCGGCACAAAACTTTTATAATTAAAATAAAAATCCCGCTTCTCAATATATTCCTGAAGATCAAATGTATAAAACAACATGGGCAGGTTCAACAGCGATGCCTCAAATACCAGAGAAGAGTAATCTGTAATAATCAGATCCGTAATAAACAGCAGGTCGTTCAGTTCCGATTCCGCTGAAAGATCCAGCACCCTGTCCTGATATTTTTCAGGTACTGGATGTTTCTCCCGAATAAAGGGATGATGTTTAATGATCACCATATATTCCTTTGAAATATGTTCCAGGAACGAATCCAGAGGAAACTTTTTCATTGGATAATATGCCTCTTTTCTCACATTCCCCCGAAAAGTAGGAGCAAATAAAATAATTTTTTTCCCCCGGCAGGCAGGATATTTTTCAAAAAAGGCTTTCTGCGTCTTCTTCTTATATTCTTCATCAAAAAAGATATCCGTCCTGGGCACCCCTGTAGCATACACTTTAGATGTAGGAATCCCAAATCCTTCCGCGTACCAGATCCGGACATTTTCTGAACTCACTGTTACATAATCATAATTTTTGTGATTCGGGCTTTCCTGGACGGTTCCTCCCGGCTTGCCCAGTCTCGTATATCCAAAGGTCTTAAAGGCGCCGCAGGCATGCCACAGCTGAAATACCTTTGTTTCCGGTTTCAGGTCCAGACGATACAAAAAAGATGTATATTCGTCCAGAATGATGACTTTGCTGACAGCACAGAGAACCGCTGCTCTATGAAGCTCCCGCAGGGACATCTGGGCCACCTCTTTACCGGGCAGGAATACATTAAAATCCAGATTCCCTTTTTCTTTCAGCTTCTCATAGACAAATTCCATATTTCCGCTTAGATCATTTCTTCGCACAGAAATAAATCCTACAGAATTTGTTTTGATTTTTCTGTGTTTTGCAAACCAGAACATCCAGTTGAGAATCGTTACTTTCGCCTCCATAGGGGAAATTTTATAACCGCTCAACATCATGATCCTTGCATTTATATCTCCTGCAATCCGTCGTTTTGGCGATCTGCCATTACGTGCCCGCACTGATGCGTAAGGCACATATCCTTTTTCCGCCAGTGCCGCCGTAGCAAAAAACCACGGACTCAGGATCAGACAAAGCACAAATGAAAATCCCCGATACAGCCGTATTCCTTTTCCAGGCCTGTACATATTGTGCTCATTTTTTTTGCTGCTTAGTACGGAAATACGCCATGTGTTTCCTTCCGCCTGAAACAGGTAGGAATCACTGTCCGTTTCTAATTCTTCCGGCGTCAGATCCTGAGAAATTTTTTCTTCATAATAATCTCCCATCTGACAGTTCAGGTACACCTGGATATCCTGCCTCTGCTTATCAATCTTCCAGAACAGGCAATCCAACAGATATTCATAAGTACCTCCAAAATACCAGCTTCCCTCCTGATATACCACAGTATCAATTACAAGGGGGATCCGCCTGTCTTCGTTTCCCCTGACAAAATAAAGAATCCATTTGGGTCTTGCCAGTTTACTTTTTGTTTTTGCATATCCGGAAAATTTTATTGTTATTGTTTTATCTTTTAATGTCAGTTTTTCTATTCGAATCTGATAATCCATTTGTATAAATCCTCTGAATGATCACAGCTCTGCTGTCTGGGCCAAATATTGCGCATACTTCTCACAAAACACAGCCCTTATACTATCCCTTATTTCATAAATTCCCGGTATTTGGCTATTACATCCTTCGGTTTTCCGATCATTTTTATTTCACCCTCATGCAGCCAAAGTACAGATGTACAGAGTTTTTCCAGCGAGCCAAGGGAATGGGATACAATCACCACTGTTCTGTCCTTATTTGAAATCAGGCTTTGCATTTTTGCATAACTTTTCTTTTTAAATTTTTCATCTCCTACGCTGAGCACTTCATCCACCAGCATAATATCGGTTTCCAATATAGCCGTAATAGAAAATGCCAGTTTGGAATGCATACCGCTGGAATAAGTATTCACCGGCATGTCAATAAAATCCCCCAGCTCGGAAAATTCAATAATCTCGTCTGCCTTCTTTTTTATCTCTTCCTCTTTGAATCCAAGCAGCATACCGGAAAGATAAATATTTTCTCTTCCGGACAGCTCTTTTTGAAAGCCGACGCCAATGGACAGCAGGGATACATTATATCCGTGCATATCCACAATTCCTTCATCCGCGGAAAATATTCCTGCCAATGTACGTAGCAGCGTGGATTTTCCGCTCCCGTTCTTTCCGATGATCCCAAGGATTTCACCTTTTGGTACCTCAAAGGATATCCCTTTGATGGCCTCAAATGTTTTGGGACCTTTATCTTTATAATGCTTTTTCAGAAGCTGCTTTTTTATAGAAAATTTATTTAATTTGCGATATCTGACCACCAAGTCTTTTACTGTAATTGCAATTTCACTCATGATTAAATCACCTTTGCATAACTGTTTTCAAATTTATATACTTTATGCACACCAAAGAAACAAAGCCCCAGACTGATCGCCAGCCAGATAAGCATCCATTTCCATTCCGGAGCTGATTTGTACAGCAGCACATTTCTTGCCTCGTTGATCAGGTACGCCACCGGATTCAAACGCAGCATATAGTGGTTATACGGGACCGGTATTCTGTCCGTGATAGAATAAAAAATACCTGTTGCGTAGAATATGAATCTCAACAGAATCTTTATAATATTATCCAGATCATCTACAAACACGCCAAAATGCATTACGATATTAGAAATGCCGAAAATAAGCAATGACAGAATCGCCAGGATCGGAATGATCCAGAACACATGCCAGGATATAGGCACTCTCCATACGATCATCATAGCTACGACAATAATAAATGAAATCAGCATTTTAAAAAAATTCACCATCATCTTTGTCTCGATCAGGACAAACTTCGGCAGATAAACTTTCGTCACAATGGCCTTGTTGCTTTTTACAAGGCGCACACTGCTGCTGACTGTCCGGTTGAAATAATCCCAGAGTGTCAGACCGATAAAAATAAAAATCGGAAAATACTGTTCTTTTCCATTAAATACAAATCCAAAAATAAATGTATAGATCAGCATCATACAAATCGGGTTAAACACCCACCACAGCCAGTTCAGATAAGAACCTGCCACTTCGGCATTCAACGCGGACTTTGCGGAATATATAGAATACTTAAAATAATTCCGAAAATCTGTAATAAAACGCTTCATTCCTGTTTCCTCCATAACGATAAGCCGGATACAGTTATTTACAAAATTTTAACATTTATAAAATACTTTTTTAAAATTTGTAACATCTGCTCCGGCTATTTTAACATAACCCAAAAAAAACCGCAAGAAATCATCCTTTTTTATACATAAGGGAATTTTCACATACTAATCTGCAAATTCAATTTCATGTCCTCTCCGTTCATCCTCCGGCGGAAGGACCTCATAATTTCCATACACGGATTTCAGGTAGGCTTTATAATCCTGAGGGCAGCGCAGTTCTATATCTTCAAAAGGAAGCATGCATCCCTTTCCGAACACTTTTTTAGGCACAAATTCTTTTTCCTTATATATGCCGTAAGTATTGCCTGCAATCGCTGATTTCTCATAAGAATATTTTCTGCAGAGCCCGTCAAATTTGCGGAATGCTTTCAGGGGATTTACAAGTTTATAACAATTGGTTTTCAGACCGGTCCGAATGATCAGCATGTCTTTTTTGCTTCTCTCTTTTCCGGTGCCCATGCATTTATCCATCAGGGAGAAAGCCACCAACTTTCTGGCCCGAAGTATTCTCGCATGATGTTTTCGGAATTCATCCGCCTCTTTCGGCATTCCGTCAATAGGCATAATATCAATCCATGCATATACCTGTTTCTTGACAACAGAATCTTTATCATAAAACTCTCTTATAAGCTTTACTTCTGTATTTTCGATTTTACAGAAATACGTACGGTACTCATCATCTGTTTCAATGGTTCGCAGACGGAATTTACCCTTCAGTTCTTTTTTTGCGATTTTCCGGAATCTTTCATAATCCGGCCGGGGCATTCCCATATCCACATCATCATCCCAGGGAATAAATCCCTGATGACGTACTGCTCCCAGCAAGGTGCCTCCCAAAGCAAAATAGGTGAGATCATATTTCCTGCATATCTCTGTGAATAATTTGATCATTTCCAGGTTAACGGTCTGCAATCTGTGCATTCCACTGTTTTCTGTATTCATAGCTGTCCCTCGTTTTCATTTCAGGTTGTTGTTTATGGCATCTTCCCTGTTTCCGGGAAGTATCATTCGACTTCATTTTTTAATTCAATCTTGGTGATTGTATGTTTGTCTTTATGTTCATCACTGGGTGGGATCTGATATTCGCCGTAGAACTGTTTCAGATACGGATCGTACTGAGCCGGTCCGCTCAGCATAATATCTTCAAACTGATATCTGGCATGATCTCCGAACCATTCTCTTGGCAGAATTTCCTTGTATACATAAGCGCCAAAAAAATTCATAACATATTTTGAATCCTCAAATGAAAATTTCTGCAATTTCCTGTCCAGTCTGTCCAGTATCTTTTTACTGTCCATATTTCTTCCCAGTTTTGTTTTTTGCCCTATCTTGATAATAATACGCTGATACAAGGGCCTCCCCGGCCTCATAAGATTGACCATTTTTTCAAAACAGGAAAAATGATACATAGTGCGCACTGCTGATAATCTGGTAAAAAACAGCCAGCGCCGCAGTTTATTGTCCGGAGTGCCGTCCAGAGGGAAAATATCGATCCATGCATTTTCCACCAGGGTATCGGTATTGGAATCATTATAGATTTCCACACGCCGGTCTACCAGACGGCTGAAATATCTGAGGTATTCTTTATCTTTTTTGTAATTCAGAAATACCATATAAGAAGGTATTTCCGTCTCTACGATTTCCATAAATTTCTTATAATCTTCCCGGGGCATGCCAATGTCCACATCGTCATCCCAGGGGATAAATCCCTGATGGCGGATGGCTCCCAGCATAGTTCCTCCGATCATATAATATTTCAAATGATGTTTTTCACAGATACCCGCAAAGGTTTTCAGTAAATTTAATTCATACATCTGCAACTGACGCAGCATAGAATTATCTTTTTCATTGTATACAGCCATACTTCTATCCTTTATGTTTTTTTTCAAACTGTTCCCAGAGTTTCTTTTCTCCGGAAGGAGGTTTTACCGGTTTCTTCCGTTTTTCAATCAATTCCGCAAAATCTCCGATCTTCCTGGCAGGATTGCCTCCCACGATCGTTCCGGGCGGCACGTCCTTTGTCACAATACTTCCGGCTCCGACAATAGCATTGGGACCGATCTTTACTCCCGGAAGTATCACCGTATCCGCTCCTATGAAAACATTGTCCATTACTTCTATACATCCATACTGTTTGCCGTATTTCTTGTTAAAAATCCCTGACAGAACAATGTCTATCCTGTCATGGTTTACAAACCTGACATTAGTGGCAATGGATACGTTATTGTGGATCTTTACAAGCTTCGGATCCGCCGGCATTATCCGTGAATAGTAATATACATTTGTTCCGATTTCCGCCAGTATTTCATGTTTTCGCAGATATCCGGCCCGGACTTCTCCGTCCCGCATACATTGAAAACGCAGCTTCTGCAAAAACAGGCGATATCGCTTCCACCACTTCTTCAGTTTTTTCATCTTTCATAACTCCATTTATTCGGCGCCTTTTCTTGCCAGAACAACTTTCACTGTTTTCATGATAATTTTCATATCCTCTTTCAGGCTCCAGTTTTCAATATACTTTTCATCCAGCTTTACGATTTCCTCAAAATCCGTAATCCTGTTTCGGCCGCTGACCTGCCACAGGCCGGTGAGGCCGGGCTTAATGGACAGGCGGACTTTATGACGGATTTCATAATGCTGATATTCGTCCAATGTAGGCGGCCTTGTCCCAACCAGGCTCATATCTCCTTTTAATATATTCCAGAACTGGGGAAATTCATCAAGGCTGGTCTTACGGATAAAATTGCCGATGCCTTTTCCTTCCCCTTTTTCACAGCCGATGATCCGGGGATCGTTTTTGATTTTAAACATCTGCCCCTGCATTTCGTTTTTGTCCATCAGCTCTTCTTTTTTCTTTTCCGCATCCATACACATGGACCGGAATTTATACATTTTAAAAACACGTCCGTTCCTTCCCACTCTTTCCTGACAGTAAAACGCGGGGCCAGGAGACTGACTTTTGATCGCCGGGGCAAGGAATAAGAACAGCACTCCCGTCATTGCCACCCCAACAAGTCCGGCAATAATATCTACAAGACGCTTCAGCATTTTCTGCCACAATTCCATTGTATGGATAGCCGTAGTCACAACGGTAAAACCGCCGATCCGTTCCACAAATTTGTTGGGCAGTTCATTGCTGAGATAATCCATACCGATGTGTACGCTGATTCCCATGTAGATCATGGTCTTGACTTCGTTTCGATAATTTTCATTATACTCCGCGTTCCAGAGCACTTCATCAACCACATGGGTCCTCAGGTACTCTATCAGTTCCGGCATATTGCAGACAACCTTATATTTTCCGATAGGCTGTCCCTTCATATCGTCATCTATAATGACCAACCCCGCCATGTTAAAACTGTTGTACATACGTTTTCGGAACTTTTCCAGCACATCCGCCGCACAGCTCTTGTAGGTGACAACCAGCATATAGGGCAGCCCCACACCTTTGCGGATCCGCTTTCTTATGACCTTCTTCCACAGGAACCTTATAATATACGTATATACAATGGACAACAGCCAGGTCATGGTGAACACAGATCGTGAAAAGTAAAACGCCTGCTTTGTCATATAGATATACAGCAGCAATACCATAAAGATCAGGGAGTTGTGTACAATAACCGCCTGCAGTTCCTTTAAAAATCCCCGTTTCAGGATATTTTTGTAACTGGTATTGAGTGTAGCCACTACAATGTCCACTACGATCAATATAACATTCAGCCGTATATACAACGGGATCAGAAAGGGAGCGATATGGAATCCGTGTCTCCATGCGCAGGCCGTCAGATATGCAATTTCTATAAAAAGCAGGTCAAACAACAGGAAATCCCAGTGTTTCAGCCAGCTTGTTTTTCTTTTCCCCATAATATCCTCTTTTCAGTGATTTTTGGAAACGCATACAGGGGAGGGAGTCCTTCTCCCTCCCCTGTATATGTTTTTTATTTCACAATACGGTTCAGAGCGCTGAAGAAACTGCGGATAGAAGCTCTTGTAATATTTGAACTTACTCCTACGCCATATGTCTCTTTTCCTGTACGGTTATCCCGCATACGGATATAGGCTGCCGCCTTGGCGTGAGATCCGCTTCCCATAGCATGTTCACTGTAATCCTTAATGCATACATCCAGATCCATATGGCTGTTGATCGCTCTTTTTACAGCATCGATCGGGCCGTTTCCTTCTCCTTCCACATGCATATCTTTTCCGTTATATTTATAATCCAAACGGATATAAGAATCTTTTTCTCCGATATCTTCTACCTTGATGCGGACAAATTCATAAGGCGTCTTGTTGGTCAGATATTCGCTTTCGAATTTTTCCATGATCTGTTCCGGAGATACCTCTCCGCCAATCTCTTCTGAAAGCTTCTGGATCACATCAGCGAATTCCTTATGCATTGCTTTTGGCATCTGATATCCGTATACAGTTTCCATAACAAAGGCAACTCCGCCTTTTCCGGACTGACTGTTGATCCTTACCACCGGTTCATATTTACGTCCTACGTCTGCAGGATCGATAGGCAGATAGGGCACTTCCCAAATGCCGTCATTTCTTTCATGAAGGGCTTTCACACCCTTGTTGATAGCATCCTGATGAGACCCTGAGAAAGCTGTAAATACAAGCTTTCCGGCATATGGATGCCGCATATCGATAGACATCTTACTGCATCTTTCGTATACATCTATAATTTCGTTAACGTCTTCTATGTTAAGCTTCGGATTAATTCCCTGTGAAAACATATTGTAAGCAACGTTCAGGATATCTACATTTCCTGTTCTCTCGCCATTTCCAAAGAGAGTTCCCTCTACCCGGTCCGCTCCGGCAAGAAGGGCGAGTTCCGTTGCAGCTACGCCAGTTCCCCGGTCGTTGTGGGGATGTACGCTTAAAATGATCTTTTCTCTGTCTTTAAAGTGTTTGTTCATCCACTCGATCTGGTCCGCATATACGTTAGGCGTATTCATTTCGACTGTAGCCGGCAGGTTGATAATAATCTTATTATCTTCTGTAGGCTGCCATACATCCTGCACTGCCGTGCAGATATCAAGGGCAAAATCCATCTCTGTTCCAGTAAAACTTTCCGGGGAATATTCAAGCTGGATTTTTCCATCAAAATTTTTCGCCCGTTCTTTTACCATTTTTGTTCCGTCTATAGCGATCTGTTTGATTTCTTCCCGGTTCATGTGGAATACAACCTCTCTCTGGAGCGTTGAGGTTGAATTGTAAATATGAACGATAACATTTTTTATGCCCTGGATCGCTTCAAATGTCCTGTTGATCAGATGTTCCCGGCACTGGGTCAATACCTGAACCGTTACATCATCCGGAATCATATCTTTCTCTACAAGCTCTCTAAGAAAATCATACTCCACCTGAGAGGCAGCCGGAAATCCGATTTCGATTTCCTTGAAGCCCAGTTTGAGCAGCAGATTGAACATTTCCATTTTTTCTTCTACGTTCATGGGATCGATCAGCGCCTGGTTTCCATCTCTCAGATCCACGCTGCACCAGATCGGCGCTTTTTCTATTTCTTTATCCGGCCACTCTCTCTCCGGATAATGTAATACCGGTACCCGTTTATACTTCTTATAATTTAACATGTCTCAATTCTCCTTACTCTACAATTTCTTTTCTCAGGCTCCAAACCCGTCTTCGATTACAGCAATCACTGTCTCCAGCGCTTCCTGCTCATCCTCTCCTTCGCAGATAATCTCAATCTCATCTCCATACCTTACACCTGCGCCCAATACGCTGAGCAGGCTTTTAGCATTGGAAATATTATTACCCCTGCGAAATGTTATATTAGACTGAAAGCGTCTGGCTGTATCGCATAAAACTCCTGCCGGTCTTAAATGCAGACCTGGGGGATATTTTATCATAAGCTTCCGGCTTACCATCTTTTTTCCCCCTCATATACACAGTTTTCACAGTCTTACTCTGCGTTTGGATCCGTGTCGGTATTATCTCCGGCATTTCCCGGATCCTGACTCTCCTCTCGCGTCAGTGTCACACGGATCACCGGTGTTTCAGCTATATCATAATCACCTGTCAGCGTTACGTCAACTGTTTGTGTTCCTTCTTTCAAATCTGACAGATCAGCGCTTCCGGTAATATCGCCGGCTGAAATTTTGTCCAGATCCCCGGCAAACCCTGTCAGGGACACTTTCACTGTATCATCCAACGCCGCGGCCTGATAGCCCTCCGGGATATTGATCAGATCGATGTTTGATGAAGGCACTTCAAATGTCCGCTCCGCGCTGGCTTCAATCTCTATTTCCACAGACGCCGTTCCATCCTGGCCCTGCGCCAGCGTAACTCCCTCCGGCAGATAATCCTCCAGATTTAGTTCAATTGTCTTATCCGCCCGCAATCCTGTAATATTCAGGGCATTCCCCCTGACAAGGATACTTTCTATTCCCTTCAATGTCTCCGGTCTTCCCTGGATTTTTACTGATTCCGGAGTGCCGCTGATACCTTTCAGCCGATATCCGTCTTCCAGTTTTCCGCTGGTTTCATAATTTACCGGAACTGTCTTTTGCTGCAGTACTCCCATGGAAATAGTCACTTTATTGCTGCTGAGTGTCAGCCGGTCTTTCGATACTTTGTTGCCTGAACTGTCATACAGCATAATCTCCGCCGTCTGCTGTGAATCCGCTTTAAGGGAATTCAATTTTACCTGTACGGAAGCGGTTTTTATGCTGTTTACTACCGATTCCGGCCCTGTTACTTCCACTGACTCCGGCGCCAGGCTGCTTTCTGACAGCGAATAACCTTTAGGCGGTGTTCCTTCTTCATCCATTTTTATATCAAAAGTTTTAGAAACCACGTTTTCCACATTCAATTCCACATACTGTGTTCTCTGATTGATCGTCAGCTGATTCGCGTATTTTTGAGCGGTAATGGTAATCGGGATCTGCGACATATTCACAATATCCTGCATATTAGCCACTGCCACAAAATCTTCCGCATCCACCCGTTCGATCACGGACCGCTGGGCGGTTACGGTAAAGGTAATCGTATCGGAATCATTCAACACTTCATATGTTTTTCCCATATCTTCCAGATAATCTGCATTTTCGATTGTAACCGGAACAGAAAACACTCTGGTTCTCTCAGGATCTTCTACATTTACAATGATCAGCCAGAAAATCACCGCGACGATAACCGCCAGTACTTTGAGGCCGAAGTTATTTGTTATGAGCTTTGCTATCTTTTGCAGCATCGTTCAGCCTCCTTTTCAGTTTTCCTACGATCGTGTCTCCTTCACTGACAGCCGCAAGCTCTTTCAGCTTTTCTTTCAGCGACTCTGCATCCATATTTCTGTACAGTGTACCTTCCACTGCCAAAGACACGGATCCTGTTTCCTCCGAAACCACTACTGTCAGCGAATCACTGACTTCGCTGATCCCCACTGCCGCACGGTGTCTGGTTCCCAGCTCTTTGCTGAGCCGCATGTTATCGGACAGAGGCAGGTAACAGGTTGCAGAAACGATCCTGTTTCCCCGTATGATGATCGCTCCATCGTGAAGAGGCGTATTATGCTCAAATATATTGATCAGAAGCTGGCTGGTCACAATCGCGTCCAGCTCGATCCCGGTACGCACATACTCACTGAGAGACGTTTCTTTTTCGATTACGATCAAAGCTCCTGTTTTGACTTTTCCCATTTCAAAGGATGCTTTTACAATTTCGTTTACTGTCTTTTCACTGAATTTATTTTCTGTATCTTTCTGAAGATTAAAATTAAACAGCGACGCAAAAATATTTTTTCTGCCCAGCTGTTCCAGGGCGCTGCGCAGCTCAGGCTGGAAAATTACAACCAGAGCGATCACCGCAACGCTGAAAAGTCTGCTTGCCAGCCACAGGATCGTGTTCATCTGGAAAATTCCCGCAATGGCAAGGAAGATCAAAATAACAAGGATTCCGCGAAACAGCATCCATGCTCTGGTATTTTTAAACCACAAAAGGATGTGATAAAGGATAAATGCTATGATAATGATCTCCGCCACATCGGTTTTTGATATGGTAGGCATGTTCAGCCAATACAGATATCTGTCTGCCGCCGCATAGATCGGCGCTATCAGTTCACGCATATTCTCACTTCCTTTCTGTTATTCTGATCCTTTTTCTTTAAGGGCATCAATTCCGGATGTCCTATTCCATCCAGTCATCGTCCACATCAAACTCTTCCATGGCTTTTTTAGCCAGTTCATCTTCCGCTGCTTTTTTCACTTCCGCTTTTGATGAAACATGTATCTCATTTACCTTTTTCCCTCTGTTCAGGGAACGGGCCGTTCGTCTGTCCTTTGCGCTGATCTTTTTAATTCTTTTGTCTTCAATCTCAACGGTTGCTTTCGGGACAGCTTTTACATAGTAATAATATTCATCGTCTTCAAACTGCACATTTTCCACTCTGGAATAATCCAGGCTGTGGGTCATCATCTGAATCGTCCAGGACAGCACCCAGGAAATGGCGCCTCCCACAAAGATCCATATCAGCTGTCTTAAATTTCCAAGGTAAACTTCTCCCCCTGCGATCACGCCAAGCTGCACAATGATACCTACGATCGTAGCATTCGTCCATGCATGATCTGTTTTCATCCGCCGGACGCAGTATACCGTAATAGCAGCCGCCACAAAGGCCACTATGTATAAGAACATTTCCTTGTTCACAAAAATCTGATTGACCGCAAGCGTATACTTGGTAGGTCCCGCCACAGTTTCCTGGAACGAATGAAACAGCGCTTCATTTTCTTTTACATTTTTTATCAGGAAATATACTACTGTACCGCACAAAACGGAAATTACATTGTATGGTTTTCCCAAAAGTCCTACTGACACCGGCATCACATAAGGGATCCGCAGGAAACACAGGATCGGCGTCAGCATGGTATAATATCCTACCCGCCTTGTAAAGCGGAAATACAGACAAAACATTAATATGAAAAGCAGCAGAGTGATCAGGCATAATTCCTGAGCCAAGGCGTAAAACTGCGCAAGTATCAGCGCCGCTCCCACAAACACCATGACTCCCGCCGGCACAAAAGCGCACAGAGCCGCCAGCAGAAACGCCACCCATACATGGGAAATCTGACTCATATATCCAATGGATTCATTGATAAGAAAAAACGCAAAAAAAGCAATCACAAATCTGACTGCCGCCATAACTAATTTTTCTCTTCTGCCTACAAACCGAAAAAACTTTTCTCTTAATTCCAACAATCTAGTTGCCATAACATACCCAGCCTTTAATCTGATATTTCATTTCTTTTTTCATATGATTTTCTCACACGTCTCAGCCGCCGCATATAGTTTCTGGCATTTCTCCTGCACAGGTTGTATTTTTTGCAGGCCCAGATAAAAGTCCCGGTCATATATACCGCCAGAAAGATCACCCAGAAAACACATATTCTGGTTCCCATTTTCTCGATCGCTTCCATACTGTCAATACCGATGAGCAGATCTTCCTGCAGCACCAGCCAGAAGACAAGCAGTATGGCATATGCCACTGTTCCGAAAAAAAACGCTTTTATCAGCTGCAGCGCAACATAATCTTGTTTTCTGTACGTGCTTATACGGATTTCTTTTTCACCGTCGCCATTTTCATAGGCTGCCATCCTGGTCATATCACGTACTTTTTCCTGATTAATCATATAATCCACCTATTATATTTGATATATACAGTATTTTCATTATAGCATAGAACATATCTGATGCAAAGTTTTTTTGCTTCTATCCACCTATGGCAACGCAGACCACATATACCGCTTTCACTCCAGACTCTTTCAGTGTTTTTGCCGCCGCGTCCGCTGTGGCTCCTGTAGTATAAATATCGTCTACCAGCAGGACTCTCATTCCTTTCAGATTCTTACCGGACACCCGGAACGCCCCTTTCAGATTCGACGCCCGCTCAGCAGCGGTCAGCTGTTTTTGAGGTACGGTATTGCGTACGCGCGCCAGAGATTTCATATCCGCCGGAAGGCCGGAAAGCGAACTAAGCGCTCTTGCCAGAACCTCCGCCTGATTGTATCCTCTCTGCCGGCGTCTTTTCGGATGTATGGGAACCGGCAGGATCACATCCACACCCAGCCCGGTGATCCATTCTCCCAGATACCTCCATATCTCCTCGCTGTAATAGGACGCGTACTCTCTTTTATTGGCGTATTTAAAACGGTACAGTGATATCCGTACCGCTCCCTGATAGGAAAACACTGCCCTGCAGCGATCAAAACTGTGCCGCCGCCTTAAACAGTCACGACAATATTCCTCCCTCTCAGATGAAATAGGCCGGCCGCATTTCATACAGTAATTTTCTCCTGTATATACCAGTCCGGCTGCGCATCTGTCACAAGTCCTTCCATGGGGATCTTTGCCCCAGGGGATCTGCCCGCATAGGGGACATCTTACCGGATACAAAATATCGGCTGCTTTCTTTGCTGCTTTCCTGATTTTATTTTTCTGCTCCATAGGATCCTTTCCACAGGATATCAACTTTGGAAAGCATAACAGCTATTTGTGTCCTTTTTCTGTCCTTTCTTTAAATTGTTTATTAATTTTCTCCCTGAAGTTGTTCTTTCAGGCCGCTGTACCGTTTCTGTTCACTGACATTTGCGGCCATTTCATAAAAGGCTGTATCATCTCCGACAATCGTCACGCATTTTTTTGCCCTTGTAACAGCAGTGTACAAAAGATTGCGATTCATCAGCATCCTGGGCCCGCCCAGCAGGGGAATCACCACCGCCGGATATTCACTTCCCTGGGCCTTATGCACTGTAATGGCATAGGCCAGCTCCAGTTCATCCAGTTGTTTAAAGGGATATTCTACGATCTTTCCCTCTTCAAATTCCACAGAAAGGGTTTCCGAAAAAGCATTGATTTCTTTCACGATTCCCATATCTCCGTTAAATACGCCCATTCCCTTTTCTATCGGGATGCCGTACCGGCTCCTGATCTCCCACTGGATCTGATAGTTATTTTTCGTCTGCATCACTTTATCGCCTTCCCGAAAAACAACTGCTCCGTGCTCTTTTTCTTTTTTCTCTTTATCCGCAGGATTCAGGTAATGCTGAAGTATACTGTTCAGCCTCTCCACCCCCAGCAGCCCTTTTCTCATAGGGGTCAGCACCTGAATGTCAAACGGCTGCGCCTCTACATATTTCGGAAGTTTCTGACTGATAAGCTGTATGCAAACGCTGATGATCACATCCGCGTCATGCCGCTTCAGGAAAAAGAAATCCCGGCTTTTATTATCCAGCACAACAGTTTCTCCCCGGTTAATCTTATGGGCATTTACCACAATATCGCTCTGAGACGCCTGCCGGAAGATCCTTGTAAGCTTTACTACATTACAGGTTCCGGAATCAATAATATCCTTCAGCACACAGCCCGGTCCCACACTTGGCAGCTGGTTGGCGTCTCCCACCAAAATCAGCCGGGTTCCGTACATGATCGCCTTCAGTAAAGAGTGCATAAGTGTTATGTCAACCATTGACATCTCATCTATAATGATCACATCTGTTTCCAGAGGATTTTTTTCATTTTTTTCAAATCCGGCGCTTCCTTCCATCCCGCCGTTTAATTCCAGCATCCGATGTATAGTCCTGGCTTCAAATCCGGTAGTTTCACTCATTCGTTTCGCTGCCCGGCCGGTAGGGGCAGCCAGAAAAATGTCCATTCCTTCAGATTCAAAATACCGGATAATCGTATTGATGGTTGTGGTTTTTCCGGTTCCCGGTCCTCCGGTAATGACCAGCAGACCGTTCTTTACCGCCTCTTTGACAGCTGTCATCTGCATATCATCCAGTTCCATTCCCGTATCTTCTTCAATCCTGTGGACTTTATTTTCAATAGCGGTATCCGATACGTCATAAGAAACATTTAACGCTTTCAGCATGGAAGCTGTATTTGCTTCCATATAGTAATAGGAGGCCGCGTATACATACAGATCGTCTTTCATTTCTTTCAGGATGATCTTTCGCTCCATCCCCATATCCATATAATGTTTTTCCACATATTCCGGTTCCACCTCCAGAAGCGCGCAGGTCCGCCTGGTAAGCACTTCTTTAGGCAGACAGGTGTGCCCTTCTCCGGCCGCCTGCTGCAGACTGTAGAGAATACCGCTTCTGATCCGGAAGTCTGAATCCGTATGTATGCCCACCCGCCTGGCAATCTCATCAGCGATCTTAAATCCAACACCGCTCATGTCATCCGCCAATTTGTAAGGGTTTTCCTGTATGATCCGATATACGTCCATTCCATAGGTCTGATATATTTTTACCGCCAGAGTCAGGGAAATCCCGTATTTCTGTAAAAAGATCATCGCCTGACGCAGTTCTTTTTTTTCTTCTGTCTGCTGAGCTATTTCTCTTGCCTTTCTCTCACTGATACCCTTGATCTCAGCCAGTCTCTCCGGCTCCTCTTCTATGATCCTGAAGGTATCTTCCCGGAATCTTTTTACAATCCTGGCTGCCAGAGCCGCTCCGACACCTTTGATGGCCCCTGATCCCAGATAACGTTCAATGGAAACCAGGTCTTCCGGAGCTTTGGACTCAAAACTTTTCACCCGGAACTGATCCCCATAAGCGGGATGAGTCGTATACTCTCCCTCCGCTTCAATGGTTTCTCCTTCGCTGATTTCATGAAAAATGCCGGTACAGGTTATTTCTTCTCCATCGCATACCAGATTAAGCACCGTATATCCGTTGTCATTATTCCGGAAAACAATATGATCCACATAGCCTGTGATCGTTTCCATCCTGTTCTCCGCCTTCCTTTTTATATACAACAATAAAGGGACTCTGCCTAAGCATGTCCCTCATTTGCATTATTCGTCCCGTTTACCTGACAGGAATTCCACATATTTTCCTGTGCCGATAGCCACACAGGTCATAGGATCTTCCGCTGTCATCGTATTGATCCCTGTATTCGCTTCCAGAAGCTGTTCCAGACCGCGCAGCAACGCGCCGCCGCCTCTGTCGGCTACATCGGCCGCCAGCTCCGGCGGTGTTTTTTCCAGAACACTGTGGACCGCTTCCACGATCTGCATAGTTGCTTCCCGAAGCGCTTCCTCTGTTTCTTCCGATGAAACAGTTACTGTTTTCGGCAGACCGGTAACAAGATTTCGTCCCCGTACATCCAGGGTCATGGGCTCCGGAAGCGGATAGCAGGTTCCGATCTTTATTTTAATATCTTCCGCTGTTCTCTCACCGATCAGCAGATTATGTTTCTTTCTCATATAACGCACGATTGCTTCATCGAAATCATCTCCGGCGATCTTGATAGATGTGCTGACAACCGTACCTCCCAGAGATATCACGGCTATATCAGCTGTACCGCCTCCGATATCTACGATCATATTTCCACAGGGTCTGGAGATATCTATCCCTGCGCCAATAGCTGCCGCAATGGGTTCTTCGATGATCTTTACGTCTCTGGCACCGGCCTGATAAGTAGCGTCCTCAACCGCCTTTTTTTCAACTTCTGTAACGCCGCTTGGCACGCAGACGCTGATCAGAGGTTTTCGGAAGCTCTTTTTTCCTACTGCTTTCTGGATGAAGTATTTCATCATTTTTTCTGTAACAGTATAATCGGAAATAACGCCCTGACGCAGCGGTCTGACTGCTACGATGTTGCCAGGTGTTCTTCCCAGCATCAGACGGGCCTCCTCTCCGATAGCTTTAATTTTATTTGTATCACGGTCAAACGCAACAACGGACGGTTCTTTTAAAACAACGCCCTTGCCTTTTATATATACAAGAATGCTGGCCGTTCCTAAATCAATTCCTATATCTGTAGAAACCATTTCACAAACTCCTTTCTGTGATTTGAAACAATTCCGTTTCTCTATTATATACAAATACTGCCATTTTTCAAAGGATTTTTTCAAAATTCATAAAAAAGCTTCCATTTTTAATCATTTCTTAATATTTTTCCCTGTATTTGCTGTCTGTATTCCGAATTCTGTATACAATCTTACTGGTTTCTTCTGCTTATCCCGTATCAAAATACTTCTGCAGCTTTTGGAATCAAAAAATATTTTTTTAACAAACTTATCACATTTTCGTCACATTCTTTTTTTATACTTACAACTGTACTAGCAATTAGCTAATATAATTTTTCATAACTCATGCCTTCCGGGTGAAAGCCCGGAGGGTACTCCCCGATTCGCAGGACCTGATTTTTCATCAGGTCCTTTTTTGTTCTTCTGTTTCTATTTTTTTCTGGCTTCTTCCAGATATTTTTTCACATACTGTCCGGTATAAGACTGAGGCATCTCCGCTACTTCTTCCGGAGTTCCCTGGGCGATTACAGTACCGCCGCCGCTCCCCCCTTCCGGTCCCATATCGATCAGATAATCCGCCGTTTTGATCACATCCAGATTGTGTTCGATCACAACTACCGAATTGCCTCCTTCGGTCAGTCTGTGAAGGATCTCGATCAATTTATGGACATCCGCGAAATGCAGTCCTGTTGTAGGTTCATCCAGAATATAGATAGTTTTCCCGGTGCTTCTGCGGCTCAGCTCCGTAGCCAATTTGATACGCTGAGCCTCTCCTCCGGAAAGCTGAGTAGACGGCTGTCCCAGACGGATGTAGGAAAGTCCCACATCATAAAGGGTCTGTATTTTTCTTTTTACGGAAGGGACATTGGAAAAGAAGTCCAAGGCCTCTTCTACCGTCATATTCAAGACATCATAAATACTTTTTCCTTTGTATTTTACCTCCAGAGTTTCACGATTATAACGTTTTCCCTGGCAGACTTCACAGGGGACGTATACATCCGGCAAAAAATGCATTTCTATTTTTATAATACCGTCTCCGCTGCAGGCTTCGCACCGTCCGCCTTTTACATTAAAACTGAACCGCCCTTTTTTATATCCTCTGGCCTTTGCGTCCTGGGTAGCCGCAAACAGATCCCGAATCTGGTCAAATACACCTGTATATGTGGCCGGGTTGGACCTGGGCGTACGTCCAATGGGGGACTGATCAATGCAGATCACTTTGTCCAGCTGTTCCGTTCCTTCTATTTTGTCATGCTTCCCCGGTATGCATCTGGCTCTGTTCAGCTTTCTGGCCAGCTGTTTGTATAAGATTTCATTGACCAGAGAACTTTTGCCGGAGCCGGATACTCCCGTCACGCACACCATAACCCCCAGAGGGATTTTAACAGTAATATTGCGCAGATTGTTTTCCCGGGCTCCTTTTACAGTCAGAAATCCCGTAGGCTTTTTTCTCTCCTCCGGCACCGGGATCATAATACGGCGGCTTAAGTAAGCGCCTGTTATGGATTCCGGACATGCCATGATCTCCTGGGCTGTCCCCGCAGCCACTACCTGACCTCCATGCTCGCCTGCTCCCGGACCGATATCCACGATATAATCCGCCGCGAACATTGTATCTTCGTCATGTTCTACTACGAACCGTGTATTTCCCAGGTCCTTCAGATTTTTCAGCGCAGACAGCAGTTTGTCGTTATCCCTCTGATGCAGCCCTATACTCGGTTCATCCAGAATATACGCCACACCTACCAGGCCGGATCCGATCTGGGTAGCCAGACGGATTCTCTGGGCTTCCCCGCCGGACAATGTACCGGTGGCTCTGGAAAGAGAAAGGTACTCCAGCCCCACTTCCATCAGAAATCCGACTCTCGCCCGGATTTCTTTTAACACCTGATCTCCGATCATTTTCTGCTGAGGCGTCAATTCCATATGCTGAAGAAATTCATACAGATTTTTCACTGACATGGAAGTAATTTCATAAATATTTTTTCCAGAAACAGTAACTGCCAGGGCTTCTTTTTTCAGTCTCTGCCCTTTACAGGCCTTACATGGCGTAATTCGCATAAAGGTTTCATATTCCTGCTTTGTCACATCGGAACCGGTTTCCCGGTAACGGCGTTCCACATTTTTGATCAGGCCTTCAAAAGCCACATCATAGACCCCTTCTCCACGCTGTCCCCGGTAAAATACTTTTACGCTTTTTCCGTTCGTCCCGTAGATCAGCATTTTTTGAATGTCCTCCGGCAGATCCTCATATGGCGTATCCAGAGAAAAATCATACTCTTTGGACAATGCCTTCAGCACTGCGTAAGTATAGCTGGAAGGGTCTGTGCAGGACTGCCAGCCAAGCACCTGAATGGCCCCCTGGGACAGGCTGAGGCTTTTATCCGGGATCATCAGATCTTCATCAAATTCCATTTTGTACCCAAGTCCAAAACATTCCGGGCAGGCTCCAAAAGGGTTGTTAAAAGAAAAACTTCTGGGCTCTATTTCATCTATACTGATTCCGCAGTCCGGGCAGGAAAAGCTCTGTGAAAACTGAATAGGTTCCCCTCCTATCACATCCACAGTCAGAAGCCCGTCCGCCAGTTCCAAAACATTTTCAATGGAATCGATCAGCCTTCTTTGGATACCGTCTTTCACAACCAGCCTGTCCACAACGATTTCTATATTATGCTTTTTATTCTTATCCAGCTGAATATCTTCTGTCAGCTCATATACGCTCCCGTCTACCTGAACCCGCACATATCCGCTTCTTTTTGCCTGCTCAAACAGCTTTTGATGGGTTCCTTTTCTTCCCCGGACAACAGGCGCCAGAAGCTGTATCTTTGTCCGCTCCGGCAGCGACATGATCTGATCTGCCATCTGATCCACTGTCTGCTTTTTGATTTCCTTTCCGCAGACCGGGCAATGAGGGATTCCCACTCTGGCGTACAGCAGACGAAAATAATCATATATTTCCGTAACAGTTCCCACTGTGGAACGGGGATTCCGGTTAGTGGACTTCTGATCAATAGAAATTGCCGGAGAAAGTCCCTCTATTTTTTCTACATTTGGCTTTTCCATCTGTCCCAGGAACTGTCTCGCATAGGAGGAAAGGGATTCCATATATCTTCTCTGTCCTTCCGCATAAATCGTATCAAAAGCCAGGGAGGATTTCCCGGATCCGGACAAACCTGTCAGCACTACAAATTCATTTCTGGGAATATCCAGACTTATATTTTTCAGATTATGTTCATTGGCTCCTTTTATCCTGATGTACTGTTTTTCCATAAATAACCTCTATCTATCTAAAATCTACTTCTGTCTTTTACTGTCATTTCGCATAACGGCTCAGCTGTCCATATCCCTGAGCATATTTTTCAGCCCTATCATCTGGTCCCTCAGCTGGGCTGCAGCTTCAAAGTTTAATTCCGCAGCGGCTTTCTGCATCTGTTTTGTAATATCTTTAATCAATTTTTCCAGTTCTTTTCTGTTCATTGATTCCGGATCTTTCTTGAAACTCATCTCTTCCTGAGCCACTTTCTTGGATATACTTATCAGATCCCGGACGGACTTCTGGATTGTTTTCGGCGTGATCCCGTGTTCTTCATTGTAATCCATCTGGATTTTTCGTCTTCGCTGAGTCTCATCAATCGCCGTACGCATTGAATCGGTTATGGTATCCGCGTACATGACCACATGTCCTTTCGCGTTGCGGGCCGCCCGGCCGATAGTCTGGATCAATGAGGTCTCTGAGCGCAGAAATCCTTCTTTATCCGCATCCAGGATTGCCACAAGGGTAATCTCCGGTATATCCAGCCCTTCACGCAGAAGATTGATCCCCACCAGCACATCGAAAACGTCCAGACGCAGATCCCGGATGATTTCCGCCCGTTCCAGAGTATCAATATCCGAATGGAGATATTTGACCCGTATCCCCACTTCACGCATATAATCCGTCAGATCCTCTGCCATACGCTTTGTCAGGGTTGTGATCAGCACTTTGTTCTTTTCTTCCACTTCTTTATTTACTCTGGAAATCAGATCATCGATCTGTCCTTCCACCGGGCATATTTCCACATCAGGATCCAGCAAGCCAGTGGGGCGGATGATCTGTTCCGCCCTGAGCATCTCATGCTCCCGCTCATATACATTCGGTGTAGCGGACACAAATAGTATCTGGTCTATCTTGCTTTCAAATTCCTCAAAATTCAAAGGTCGGTTATCCTTTGCCGAAGGCAGACGAAAACCGTAATCCACCAGCGTAGTCTTACGGGACTGATCTCCGGCATACATTCCTCTGATCTGGGGGATCGTAATATGAGACTCATCCACAATGATCAGGAATTCATCCGGAAAATAATCGATCAGCGTGTAGGGCGGCGCCCCCGGTTCCAGCCCGGCCAGATGCCGGGAATAATTTTCAATTCCGCTGCATACCCCTGTTTCTCTGAGCATTTCAATATCAAAATTTGTCCGTTCCGATATTCTCTGCGCCTCCAGCAGTTTATCTTCGCTTTTAAAATATCTGACCCGTTCTTCCAATTCCTCTTCAATGGCTTTTGTTGCTTTCTGGATCATTTCCTGAGGCACAACATAGTGGGAGGCAGGGAATACCGCAACATGTTCCAGCTGGCATTTGATCTCGCCGGTCAGTACATCTATTTCTGTTATTCTATCTATTTCGTCCCCGAAAAATTCCACTCTTACCGCAGATTCACTGCTGTTGGCAGGAAATATTTCCAACACATCTCCTCTGACCCGGAACGTTCCCCTGTGAAAATCCATATCATTCCGGGTATACTGCATATTGATCAGCTTCTCTATGACCTCATCCCTGTCTCGTTCCATGCCCGGTCTCAGGGATACTACCATATTTTTATAATCAATTGGACTGCCTAAGCCATAGATACAGGACACACTGGAGATAATGATAACATCTTTTCTTTCCGACAAGGCCGCTGTAGCAGAAAGGCGAAGCTTATCAATTTCTTCATTAATGGAAGAGTCTTTGGCTATATAAGTATCCGTGGAGGGCACATAAGCCTCCGGCTGATAATAATCATAGTAGGAGACAAAATATTCTACAGCATTGTTCGGGAAAAATTCCTTGAACTCCCCATAAAGCTGCGCCGCCAGCGTCTTGTTGTGGGCGATGATCAGCGCAGGCTTATTCAACTGCTGGATGACGTTTGCCATGGTAAACGTCTTTCCGGAACCCGTAACCCCCAGTAAAGTCTGGCATTGATTGCCTTCCTTGAATCCTTTTACAAGCGCCTCGATTGCCTGAGGCTGATCGCCTGTGGGCTTATATGGAGATACTAATTTAAAGATTTTTTCTTCACTCATATAGGTTTCTCCTTCTGCTGTTTTTGAATCCCAAAATAGTAATTACACGAATTTTTCATGTAATCAGAATATCCTTTTTCTGATAAAAACCATAAAGCGCACCTTTGGGTGTAAATCAGCTATTTTTATCGTCATTTTTTCAAGAACAAATGTTCTGATCTGATCTTATTTTATCTTATGTTCTATTTCGTGTCAATTTTTCTTTTTAAGATTATTTTCTGCTGTCCTGTCAGGGTTTTCATAAAAGTACATAAAGTAGTATTTATCCTATCATCGTATCTTATGATACTATAATCCTCTATCCGTAAATACAATTTCTATCCTAATTCTTCTGCCCTTATTTCTTTAATAGTCTTTCCATTTCTTGCTAATTCCTATACCGAATATTTCGACAAACCACAACCTGTAAAATACATTCGCAAGATTTCTGTTTCTTAAAACCGAAAGTTTCCCCGATAAATATTCATCTTCTATTATTCCAGAAGGCGGTCCACCCGGAGAAATAATTTCTATTCTGTCATCAAACATCGAAACTTTAATCTGCGAATCCATATCCCACGCTCTGTAAATCACTGCGTTTGCGATTGCTTCTCGAAAAGCAGCCTCCGGTATTTTTCTATCTTTTTCCTATCAGTACCTTGTATTTCTTCATATTCGTAATAATCCTTGAACACCTCTGATGTTTTTTCATAAACTTCCAAAATGGATACCTGGTCAAAGGTTGCCCTCTTATGAATCACACGGATGCTTTCACCAAACTTTACCATATCAATTCCCGGAAAATGCTTTTTTCCGCCAAGATACCAGCCGCATTATTATACCCAATCGTACTGTTGTATAAGTTCAGCGTTTTCACGATATCCTGATTAAAAGCTTCAATCTGAATACATTCTTTTAATTTTTGACATAGTGTATCAAATCTCAACGCTTGTTCCGCACACCGTAATTCTTCAAATCTGATATTTTTTTCTTCTAAAATCAGTCTTGACAACTCCAGCATATCAACCTCTATGGCTGCAGTATCATTTTGCTCATATGCTTTTGATTTATATAAATAAGGCTTTTGCATCCCGCTTTTTACAGTCGGTTTTATCGTTTTGTCGTGATTCTGCAATTTCAGTGTATAATCGGGCTGCGGCGTAATACTGTCATGAATCTTGTTTTCGATATCCAGACATGCTTGTTTTACATCTGACAGATCTTTGATATTACCATTGTTATCAATACCAAAAAATATTTCTCCGCCATTGCAATTCGAAAAGGCACTTACTGTTTTTTAATGTATTTGTAATCTTCGTTATATTAAAACTTTTTCAAAAATACAAAATGCAGACTGGCACAAGATGCCAGCCTGCATTGTTTACTGCATTCTTAATCATTCACTGCTTCTATTTACTTTTTTACTGTCACAGTTATTTTATGCACTGTTCTATGACCTTCCTGATCCTTTAACGTTATAGTAACATCTGCTGTCTTTCCATAGGAGAGATCATAAATGAACTGCATCTTCAATTTTCCGTCCCACCCTGGAATTCTCTTATGGCAAGCGACAGAAGCATCATAATTGGCAATGTTGAAGATCCCCCTAAACTCATCCTTGTCATGGAAGAACTGTGCATATCCGAGTTCTTTTATCTCAGCTATATACAGGGGACTCTCTGAACCGCCCGGCACGATCTGCAGTGTATACAGCTGATCTTTATTTACAGTTACTTTTTGATCTGTTACATTTTTCCCATCCAACATAATTGAAAAATCCGTTGCCGCATGGGACGATGCCGTTACTGTAAATTCTGTCGTTTCTGACACACCGTTTTTGGCTGTCGCTGTAATGGTTACCTTCCCCGGAGCCAGCGCGGTTACTACGCCATTTTTAACAGCTGCTACCGAAGGATTGGAACTGCTCCATTTCAATGTTTTATCTGTATTCGTTGATGCAGGAGTATAAATCGGACTTAATGTGATTTTTTCTCCCACAACAAAAGATGTGCCTGCCTTATTCGGTTTTAAATCCAGATCCTGCAGTTCCCATACGTTTCCTTTACTTGCAAATCTGCCGTTCAAGATAATATATCCAGATCCGGTAAAATCATATTCCGTTATCCATTTATCAATATCTGCCATCGTTCCGCTGGTATCCCTTGTATCTGCTCCGCATCCCATACAATGATAATATCCGCCGCTTGCTATCTCATCTGTTCCTGTAACATACAGCGGCTTTCTCCACTTCCAGTCATGTACATGGAGTTTTTTGCCGCATCCTTCACATACGGATGTATCCGGCGTCAAATACCACCAGTGATCATGCCATCCCAAATGGCAGGCATAAGGATCTTTCCAGTCGGTCAGATCTTTGTAGCAGACATTGCATGCGATACCGACTTTGACCTTTGCATTATTTTTGTAATCCTCAGCATACGTGTGAACATGTTGATTGACAGTTTTTACCACTTTTCCTTTTTTGATGGTATAAGTATAATCTCCAGACTTATATGTGCCGCTGTAGCTAAAATCTACCTTTCCTTTCTTGCAGTACCAGCTTCCGCTGGAGTTGCTTGCAATACCATTAAATCCGAAATCAACTTTTCCTTTTTTGATATAATACCAGCCGTTGCTGTTCTTGGCCACTGTGGTATCATAAGTGACTTTTCCTTTTACCACATGCCACCAGGCAGTTTTCCCATCCACTTTTCCTTTGATGATGCTGTTGGTGCCAAACTGTACTTTCCCGCCTTTACAGTACCACCAGCCATTGCTGTTCTTGGCAAATCCATTGTATTTAAAATTTACTTTTCCTTTTTGGATCACCCACCAGCCGCTGCTGTTCTTCGCTACTGTATTGGAATTGAAATTTACCTTTCCTTTCTGGATATGCCACCAGCCGTTGCTGTTTTTCGCTACTGTTTCATCAAAGGTCACCTTTCCTTTTACCACATGCCACCATGCGGTTTCTCCGTTTACTTTCCCTTTGATCACACTGTTCGTCCCAAACTGCACTTTCCCGCCTTTACAGTACCACCAGCCATTGCTGTTTTTCGCAAATCCGGTATACTTGAAATTTACTTTTCCTTTCTGGATCACCCACCAGCCATTCTTATTTTTGGCAACGGTATCTGTGCGGACAATCTTCCCATTCTTATAATAATACCAGTTGCCGTCAGACGCCTTACATACACCATTCAGATTGCCTGCCGCCTCCGCTTCTATGGCAGTCTGAGGCAAAACAGAAATACCGGCGCCCATGCCACAGACGAGGCAAAGTGCCAAAATTACAGATGCCAGGTACTTTTTCATACATTCTCCTCCCTCGTTACATTACTACTTTGATTATATATTTTTTTACAATATAATAAATATTTCTTCCGTATTCTTTTATACACATGTATGATTATCTGAGCTTCTGAAAAAATTCTTCAGTTTTGCTATAAAAAATCTTTTTTCATTTTTAATAAAACACCTGGATCTCTGCCCGTTCAAACCCGTACATATCCGCAAACTCCTGCAGTTCCTGCTCCGTTCTTATCATCATCACTTCTTCAAATTTCCCAGTCTGCTTATTTCGAAATCCCGCTACTTTTTCTCCTGTGCAGATACTGCTTCTCACAGCTGGGATCATCTTTTCCCTGTCAAACTCTTTCCTATCGCTTTTCTTTTTATGTCTGAACATTCAATCCGCCTCTTTTCTTCTGCTCTCAAAATAAATAAACGATTCGATCGGATCCAGGATATCTTTAAAATCTTCCCGGGGAGCCAGCTCAATATATTGTTCCAGAAGTTCTTTTTCATGTTCCCGATATCTTCCGTAAAAAATATCATACAGGTTATGACCCCGTACATATATTTTTATCTCTTCCATATATGTTTTGATATCTTCAACAGTTTCCAGATTTTTCCCGATCACTTCCTGAAGTTTCCGTCCGCTTCGCAGTTTATGAAGATATTCCTTCCATCTATCCAAAAGGATTTCATAGAACTGCTCTCTGGAATCCACGATCCCTAACCGGGCCATTACATCCGGATTCAAAAAATAATTTTCAAAAGAATAATATTTCAATATCAGGACATTTTTCTCTCTGACTCTGGGCAATCTGTCTATATCTTCCAGATTGCGCTCCTCATAATATCTGCAGAGCTGCTGTTTCAACTCCCTGGCATCTTTTCCATCACCGTCCCGGATCATCAGGAAATTGTCTTTTAAATAAATCTGGTTCATATATTTTAAATTTGCATAAGTTTTTATATTTGTACAGCTGTTAGTGGTAATAACCGCGATCCGATACAGCTTTCCATCCTGATCGTAAATCTCTGAATAATATTTTTTTAAAAGCAGAGGCAGGCGGCTTTTGTCCTGCTTCCCTTCCACAATGAACACAAAATTCACATTCATCAGATCATTAGCGGAATATCCCAGATCATCCAGGATATTGCTGATATCCGTATGAGCGCACACTTCAGAAAATCCTGTTTCTCCAATTGCAATCTGGCGGATCTGTCTGCTGTTGAAATTGATCAGCAGATTTGCGGAATGGGTAGAAAAAATCACCTGGCTGTATTTTGAAAGCCGGTACAAGATATCTCCTGAGATTTTCTGCAGTTTCGGATGCAGAAAAATCTCCGGTTCTTCGATCATAATAATATCCCTGCCCTTGGCTTCTTCCGTCTCGTACGTTTCCAGAAGAGAAAGCATGTATATACTGCGCATGCCCCGCCCCATACAGTTCACAGAACAATATCTGTCCCGTTTTTCATTATAGATTTCCGCTGTGACCGACAGCATTTTTTCAATGTCCCTGTTCATAGAATACACAATGGTTTCCGTTCCTCCATTGCTGCGAAACCGCTGATTGACTTTCATAGAAAAATCATCCAGGTTCAGCTGGTACAATTTGTAATCCAGCAGTCTGGCCGTTTCAAAGGCGTTCAGCTCCGCTGGTTTTTTCTGACAGATCAGTCCGATACAGGAAAAACAATGATTGCACATTTTCGCCTGCTCAAACATGCAGCTTCCGTTTCGCATCTGTTTTAAAAGTTTATCCTCCTGCATCATCAGCAGGTCATCCTGAAACCGGTTCAGATCCCTGCTGCTGTCTACAAAATAAAGCTTTGGAAAAAGCAGCGGTATATACTCATTATTCTTATGATAACCGTCTTCAAACCGCACTTTTCTCTCCCGGTTGATGATACAGACAAATTTCAGTATGCCTTCCTGGTATCCGGGAAGCTTTCTGCAAAAATCTTCTTCCCAGCTTTCATATCTGCGATACTGGCTTATCATTCCGAAACTGTGTAGACGGCGCAGATCCTCCGGTCCTATTTTCAATGATACATAAACTTCTATATTCGGATAATTTTCCAGAAAATCTTCTTCTTTCACTTGATAATCGCCGCTCACAAGGCGGATCGCATCCAAAACGGCCGTCTTCCCGGTATTGTTTTTTCCCACTAGGATCAGCGCATTTTCAATATTTTCCACATGCATATCTTTGATAGATTTAAAATTCCGGATCCTTAAATCTGTAATCTGCATAATCTTCCTCTACCCCGCCAAACATTTTTCTTTCTGCCTTCTTCTCACTCCAAAAACACTTTCTGATATTACTTTAACCCCCAGAGATTCATCTGTCCACAACAAAAAGATTTCACTTTTCTTTCCGTTATTTTATCTTCTGCTCCCAGCCGGCCGCATAGGAGCGAAGCGTTTTTATCATACTCACCGCAATTTTCCTTTATGTGCCGGGCGTCCCCTGAGGCATAGCAGTACAGACATCCTGCCGGACAAGTATCATAGCTTCCCACATCAATACTTTGTATACATCCGCAGCCCGGCCTTTGATTTCGGTCTTTTGGGACATCTATCTCCATGCCTGTGATCTGTTCAACGAGACTTTTATCTATACAGCTGGCCGAAGCAATTCCGTATTTTTCCTCCAGTTCCTGTTCCGCGCAGGCGGTCAGTTCCATTTCATTTTCCAAAGCAATTTCTTTCATATTTTTCAAAAAGCTTTCTAAATTGATCATTCCCGCAGGCAGCAGATTGATCCTGCTCATTCTGTGTTTGATCTTACGGTAATCGTCCAGTAAACTAATGACTACTTTCCGGGTAGATCCCCTCAGCTGCCGCGCCATATCTTCAAAACATTTCAGATGAAAGTCCGGCGTATAAACAGGAGTAAAAAAAATAGGATCATATCGCCAGATGACCCGCTTTTCGTCCGTTTCCGCCGCCAGTTCCCGAAACAGCGGGATCACACGGGTTTCTTTATCCGCAAGGGCCGGTTCAATATCTTTCCCATAACCGGTGATCGTAAATTGCACATAATAAGGGTAATCCCTCAGATCTTTCAGATATTTCATCATCGGCTCCGGATCTTTTGTCCAGAACACAATACAGTCTACAACATCTCTATTCAGACTGATTCTGCTGATCTGATGAGGATTCACCGGATTTTTAACATCCACATATCCTTCTTTTAATCGTTTTATAAACCACTCCGGATAATACCGGGGCACATCTGTTCTCCTGCTCACGCTCAATATCATAGTCGTCTCTCCCAAAGAAAAATGGGCATTTCCGTCTTGATAGAAATACCCATTTTTCTTTTGCTTCTGATTTTTTATTTCACCTTTATCAGTTGAAACGTCCGCAGCACTGTTTATATTTCTTGCCGCTGCCGCAGGGACACGGATCATTGGCGTATACTTTCTTTTCCGTTCTCCGCTTCGGAGCTTTCTGCAGACTTTCATCTTTATTGGTTCCGGTTACTTTTGCAACTTCTTCACGCTCCACTTTCTGCTCTACTTTTACATGGAACAGCATGCGGACCGTTTCTTCCTGGATATTTGCGATCATAGTGTCAAACATATCATATCCGGCCATTTTGTACTCTACCAGCGGATCCCTCTGGGCATAGGCCTGCAGTCCGATGCCTTCCCTGAGTATTTCCATGTCATCAATATGATCCATCCATTTTCTGTCAATCGCCTTCAACAGTACCACACGTTCCAGTTCACGGATCATTTCCGGTTCCGGGAATTCCGCTTCTTTTGCCTCATACAGCTTAACAGCCTGCTCTTTCAGACGATGTTTCAGCTCGTTTTTAGAGATTCCTTCTACATCTTCCGGTTTGATAGGCTGCAGCGGGATCACAGGAAGCAGCAGCTCGTTTAATTCCTCAAGATCCCATGGATTATCAGAATTCTTCTCATCTGTAAGGCAGCTGTCTACTGTATTTTCCACCCGGTCTGTTATCATCTTGTAAATAACGTCCCTCATGCTTTCACCGTCCAGCACCCGGCGTCTTTCTGTATATATGATCTCACGCTGGTCATTCATTACCTGATCATATTCCAGAAGATTTTTACGAATTCCGAAGTTATTTCCTTCGATCTTTTTCTGGGCCTTCTCAATGGAACTGGAAAGCATTTTATGTTCAATCTGTTCCCCTTCCGGAACGCCCAGGGCATTGAACATCGCGATCAGTTTTTCCGAACCGAACAGACGCATCAGATCGTCTTCCAGAGAAATATAAAATCTGGATTCTCCCGGATCTCCCTGTCGTCCGGAACGTCCTCTCAGCTGATTGTCGATACGTCTGGATTCATGCCGTTCCGTACCGATGATCTTCAATCCGCCTGCGGCTCTGGCCTCTTCATCCAGCTTGATATCCGTACCACGGCCTGCCATGTTGGTGGCAATGGTAACGGCTCCGTGCTGTCCGGCCTGCGCTACAATCTCCGCCTCCAGCTCGTGGAACTTCGCGTTCAGGACATTATGCTTGATCCCTTCTTTGTTCAGCATTTTGCTGATCAATTCGGATGTCTCGATGGTAATAGTACCTACCAGCACCGGCTGTCCGGTGGCATGGGTCTTTACGATCTCGTCCACAACAGCCTTGAATTTTTCCGCTTTTGTTTTATAAACAGCGTCTTCCCGGTCGATACGGGCGATCGGTTTGTTGGTGGGGATCTCGATAACATCCATACCGTAAATATCACGGAATTCCTTTTCTTCTGTCAGGGCGGTACCGGTCATGCCGGCTTTCTTTTCATATTTATTGAAAAAGTTCTGGAATGTGATCGTTGCCAGCGTCTTGCTTTCCCGTTTTACCTTTACATGCTCCTTTGCCTCAATGGCCTGGTGCAGTCCGTCTGAATAACGGCGGCCCGGCATGATACGTCCGGTAAACTCGTCTACGATCAGGATCTGGTCATCCTGCACTACATAGTCCTGATCCCGGAACATCAGGTTGTGCGCCCGCAGAGCCAGAATGATGTTATGCTGGATCTCCAGGTTCTCCGCATCCGCAAGGTTATCAATCTTAAAGAATTTTTCAACCTTTTTCACACCGTCCAGTGTCAGATTGATCACTTTATCTTTTTCATTAACAATAAAGTCGCCGCTTTCCTCTATCTCGATACCCATAATGGCATCCATCTTTGAAAATTCGCCGCTGGCTTCGCCCCGCTTCATCTGTCGCGCCAGTATATCGCAGGCTTCATACAGTTTTGTAGACTTCCCGCTCTGTCCGGATATGATCAGCGGTGTACGAGCCTCATCGATCAGAACCGAGTCCACCTCATCGATAATGGCATAATGCAGGGATCTCTGAACAAGCTGCTCTTTGTAAATAACCATATTATCACGCAGATAGTCAAATCCCAGCTCGTTGTTGGTAACATAGGTAATATCACAGGCATAAGCTTCCCGGCGCTGTTTATTATCCATATCATTTAATACCACGCCCACTGTAAGGCCAAGGAATTCATGGACTTTTCCCATCCATTCCGCATCTCGTTTTGCCAGATAATCATTGACAGTAACGATGTGCACGCCTTTTCCTTCCAGGGCATTCAGATATGCCGGCAGGGTAGACACCAGAGTTTTACCTTCACCGGTTTTCATTTCCGCAATACGGCCCTGATGAAGAACTACGCCGCCGATAAGCTGAACGCGGTAATGTTCCATGCCAAGAACTCGTTTTGCCGCCTCCCGGACTGTGGCGAACGCCTCCGGAAGCAGATCATCCAGTGTTTCTCCCGCTGCCAGTCTCTCTTTATATTCTTTTGTTTTATTACGGAGTTCCTCGTCTGTCATGGCCTGCATCTCAGGACGAAGGGCTTCGATCTTATCTACAATAGGTTTTACCATTTTCAACTCACGGGAACTGTGAGTACCAAAAATTTTTTCGATTACGCTCATGAATATATGCTCCTACTAAATTATTTCAGAATAATAAGCAGAGCCTTACACACTCTGCCAAATTTAATTCACATTCTACCACTGATAGCACAATTAAACAACCATTAGTCATGAACGAATTGTAAACTTTTTTTAAACGCAGATCTGTTTTTTCCCCTCTATACAAATCAAAATTTTATGGTAGACTGAAACTTAGAAAATAGAAAAGGAGTGATTTTATGAGTTATAAATACAAAACCCGCGGCACCTGTTCCTCTATGATCGAGGTGGAGCTGGATGGCAATATCGTTAAAAATGTAAAGTTTACCGGCGGCTGCGACGGCAATCTAAAAGCAATCCCGAAACTGGTGGAGGGGCTGACTGTAGAGCAGGTGGAAGAAAAGCTTTCCGGAATCTCATGTTCCGGCAGGCCAACATCCTGCGGCGATCAGCTGGCCAGGGCATGCCGGGCCGCATACGAAGCCGAAACAGCCGCTCACTGACCGGATACAATCGAGTAGGGGAGATTTTTTCTCCCCTCTCACACCACCGTACATGCCGTTCGG
>CAKNLF010000010.1 GCA_930989305.1 uncultured Roseburia sp.
ATTTTATGGGTCCCTTTCAGAATTTTTTCCGGAGTAATGGGAAGCTCCTGGAACCAGACGCCGCAGGCATTGTAAATAGCGTGGGCAATGGCAGGAGCGGAGGTATTTACTACCACTTCGCCGATGGATTTCGCTCCGAAGGGCCCGGTTTCTTCGTAGCTCTGGGCAAATTCCACATGGATATCACCTACGTCGGTCCTTGCGGGGATCTTGTACTGCATAAAGGAATTGCTGTAATTTCGGCCCTTTTCGTCATACCAGATATCTTCAGTAAGGGCCATGCCAAGTCCCTGTACGATTCCTCCTTCGGTCTGTACCCGGGCAAGAGCCGGGTTGATCACTGTGCCGCAGTCTACAGTGGCGTCATAGGAGAGAACCCGGACAATTCCGGTTTCCGGATCCAGGTCGATCTCGGCTGCTCCCGCCATAAAAGGCGGAGGCGAGGTAGGAGAAGTATGACTGGCGGAAACGGTCAGAGCAGGGGCGGCGATACGCATGGACTGTGTGGCGATGTCCTCCAGGGTGATCTCACGGCCGTCCTCGGGAACGGTAACCTTTTCCCCGTCAAAATACAGGGCCTGCCAGTCCGGTCTCTGCAGGATCATGGCGGCGGTTTTCAGGATGTTTTCTTCCATCTGCTGGCAGGCCTGGACTACCGCCATACCAGTAACATAGGTAGTACTTGATGCATAGGAACCGGAATCATAAGGGGAGGTATCCGTGTCTACGCCGGTTACAACAATATTGTCAATGGAAGTCTGCAGGCAGTCAGCTGCCATCTGAGCCAGGATGGTATCGCACCCTGTGCCCATATCCGTACATCCTACATTCAGATTGTAGAATCCTTCGTCAGAAAGTTTCAGAGTGACGGACCCCACATCTACAAACGGAATGCCGGAGCTTTGCATTGCCATGGCGATCCCTTTGGCACGGATATGTCCGTCCGGCATGATACGGCGGTAATGTCCCTCTTTCCAGCCGATCATGTCTGCTGTTTTTGTCAGACATTTGTCCAGGGTGCAGCTTGTATTTTCCAAGCCAAAGTAGGAATGCAGGATATCACCCTGGTGTACCATGTTTTCCATCCGAAGCCGGACCGGATCCAGACCGAGGGTGTGGGCCAGGCGATTTACAAGGGACTCCAGGGCGAAAATGCCCTGAGTCGCTCCGTATCCCCGGTATGCCCCTGCGGACATATGATTGGTGTACACTACGTCAGCCCGGAAAGAAAATGCTTCCGGCCGGTACAGAGAAATGCTTTCTTCCGAGGTCAGGGGAACAGTAGTGGGACCGTGTTCGCCGTAGGCTCCTGTATTGGACAGAGAATAGATGGAGATGGCCCGGATGCGTCCGTCCTTCATGGCTCCGATTTTCGCGGTGATCTCCATTTCATGTCTGGGAGAGGAAGCGATAAGAGATTCCTCTCTGGTAAACAGGATTTTGGCAGGACGGCCTGTTTTCAGAGTAACGATAGCCGGATACAGTTCGGATACCGCCGTCTGTTTGGCTCCGAATCCTCCGCCGATACGGGGCTTGATGACCCGGATACGGGATTTTGGGATATCCAGAGCGTTTGCGGCGATCCGGCGTACGTGGAAAGGCACCTGGGTGGAGCTGACAATGGTCAGCCGGCCAAAGGCATCCATCATAGTATAGGTACGGAAAGTTTCCATCATGGACTGCTGGCAGGCAGGCGTATGGTAGGTCTCCTCCAGAACGATATCACAGTCCGCCATAATGCTTTCGGTATTTCCCCGGGAACTGGAAAGAGAGGCGCACAGATTGCGTTTGTTATCTGCGTGGCAGCTTTCCACAAGACAGTGCCAGTCCTCTTCCGGATGCACCAGTACAGGATTGTCCTTTGCGGTATGGATATCCAGCACCGGTTCCAGTACGTCGTATGTGACTTTGATCAGTTTTTTGGCCCGATCTACCGCCTGTTCACTTTCGCCGGCAATGATGGCTACTGGATCCCCGCAGAAACGGACATGGGCATCCAGGATATACCGGTCGTAAGGGCTTTCCTCGGGATAGGTCTGACCTGCCATGGTAAAACGTCTGTGGGGGACATCTTTATAAGTCAGAATGCATACAATGCCGGGGACTTTCATAGCCGTTTCCGTGTGGATTTCCCGGATCATGGCGTGAGCATGAGGACTTCTCAGCAGTTTTACACAGAGACAGTCCCCGGGAGCAATGTCATCGGTGTAAACCGGCTTTCCGGTTACCAGTGCCATGGCGTCTTTTTTCATGACCGGATGATTCACATAGGTAAGTGTTTTATTTGTGTTCGGATATTTCATAACAGGATACTCTCCCTTGCAAGATAAATATAGCTTTGTAATGATTATGTTAAGACCAGTATACTAACTGGCGGGGTAATGGTCAATAAAAGATGTCTGTCAAAGCCGGAGGAAACTCTGTGGAAAAAATAACAGTTTTGACGATGAAGGTTCGGAAACCAGAAAAAACGTATTGTGAAATATACACAAAAAAAGATGTGAAAAAAATACATATTTGAGCACACTTTTGGACAAATATCACATATAATAATAACCGTAAAAACCCCCAATACATTATATAGTTTTTTGCTATACCCCATAGTAAAAAATACCTTCTCCTAAAAAAGACAGCAGATCGACTGGCTGTCTTTTTTTTGTCCCGAAAACAAGGCCCTTCCGGAAGGGATTTTTTTAAAGACATCTTCTGCCCTGACTGGGGGAGACAGAAAAAAGGATGTGCCAAAGACTTTTTCAAAGCCGTGGCACATCCTTAATAAATTTCCGGGATCAGCGTTCCTTCAGAGAGTAGGCAATGTTGGTGGCGTGATCGGCACACCGTTCCAGATCTGTTACCAGATCGGAGAAAACCACACCGCTCAGGGGATCGCATTCCGAGCACATAAGCCGGTCAATATGTTTGTCGATCAGGTCTTTTTCCTGTTTGTCCACCTGTTTTTCCAGAGCTTCCATTTCATCCAGCAGACTGTAATCTTCCGTCTCAAAAATATTCAGTGACAGGTTGACTGCTTCCAGCGTATCATGAGACATTTTTTTCAGTTCTTTTACAGCAATCTGAGACAAATTGGCTTTTTTGCTCTTCAGGTACTCTACATATTCAATAATGTTCTCCGCGTGATCGGAGAGACGTTCAATGTCCGTAATGGCAATGGTCATCTGGGACAGCCGCCGGAGGTTTTCCGAGGTCAGATCCATGAACCGCAGGGTGGCCATGCTGTTGGAAATAGAATGGGTCAGGATATCTACGGTTTCCTCCCGGTCTTTTACAACGGCCACTTTTGAGACATTCTGGGTGAAAAAGCCATCCAGAGCGCACCGGAGATTTTCCTCGGCAATGTGTCCCATACGAGTGATCTCAAGCTGAGCCTGATGAAGGGCCACAGTAGGAGGCACTTTTGTGATCTGGTTCATATAAATAAGAGAACGTTCTTTGTCCCGCAGGGTTTCTTCCTCTTTGACCGGAATGATCTTTTTGGACAAAGCAATGATCTTGTTTGTAAAAGGAAGTTCTATCAATACGGCAACGATAGCGAAGATCGTATGGGTATTGGCAATCTGGCGTCCGATGTCGTTTGGCGAAAGCCCCTGTATCCATGTGAGGATGATGGGGAAAATATTGATCAGGATGATCAGTATGCCCGCGCGGAAAAGGTTGAACAGCAGGTTCAGGATCGCCGCGCGCTTCCCGTTTCGGTTGGCGGTCAAAGAAGCCAGGATATTAGGCGTAACAGAACCGATGGCCGCGCCGATGACCAGATAAACAGCTACGTTATAGTTCAGCAGTCCCTGAACGGCAAATGCCTGGAAGATGACTGTTGAGGAAGAAGAACTCTGCAGCAGCGCAGTAAAGGCAATACCGAAGATAACTGCAAGCGCAGGGTTGTCCAGAGTGGAAAGAAAATTGATGAAGCCTTCGCTTTCGGAAAGAGGGGCGATGGCGTCCTTCATAAGAGTAATTCCCTGGAACAGCATACCGAATCCCATGATAACGGATCCTACGTGGCGGATGAACGACTGTTTGATAAACAGGAACATTACGGCTCCTCCGAAAAGCAGAAGAGGCGTGAACGCGCTGAGATTAAAGGCAGTGATCTGCGCAGTGATTGTCGTTCCGATGTTGGCGCCCATGATAACGCCGATAGCCTGAGCCAGGTTCATCATGCCGGAGTTTACAAAACCGATTACCATAACGTCGGTGGCAGAAGAACTCTGGATCAGCATAGTCATACCAAGACCTACCAGTACGGCAATGATCTTGTTTTTGGTGGCGTGTTCCAGAATGGTCTGCAGATTGTCTCCGCATGCGTTGCGCAGGCCGGAGGACATGATCGACATACCAAACAGAAAAAGTCCCACCCCGCCCAGAAGTGAAAATATTTCAGCAATAGTCATAATTTTTTTCTCCTGTAAAAAAGTATACACTACTATATTAGCAGTCTTTTTTTCATTTGTCTGTATTTCAGAAGAAAAAGTAAAACTTTAGTAAAATCTATATGAAATTAATGTAAAATAAGTGAAAATATTGGTAACTATGGCGGAAGGAAAAGAAGTGCTGTCTGGATATCAGAAATGTTGTAAAAAAGCATAAAAAGACCGGAACTGCCCGGATAAAGAAATTCATCTTCGGCAGTTCCGGTACCTTTTTATTACATTACGCCTGATCCGATGTCTGAGAATATTTCGCTTCGCTGAGCTCCGCAAAAACACGGTTTTTCAGGTTATAAAGTTTGTCAGACAGATCGACGTAGATTTCAGCCGGATTGACAAAACGCAGGTTCTCGTTCCAGAGGGTAGCCTTTTCGCGATTGCAGTGTTCCTGCATTTCCATTACGGTAGGAGACGTATAGACGCATTTACCTTTGTCAAAAATAGGGATCAGAAGCTCTTTCATTGTATATGTGCCGCCTTTTAACAGGGTACGTTTCCATGTGGCATTGGGATCAAAGAGCATAAGATCCTTTTGAGGATCAAAGGTTTCCTCAGCCAGACAGATCAGATCAGCCTTGATCTTGCCGGATGCCTTTTCATAAATACGATATACGGTTTTGTTGCCGGGATTTGTGATTTTTTCCACATTCTCCGAAAGTTTTATCTTGGGGATAAAGCTGCCGTTTTCGTCCTGGATAGCAGCCAGTTTGTATACGCCTCCGAAAGCCGGACAATCCCTGGAAGTGATCAGGCTGGTGCCTACGCCCCAGGAAGTGATCGTAGCGCCCTGGCTTTTCAGAGATTCGATCAGGTATTCATCCAGGTCATTGGACGCGGAGATTACAGCGTCTTCAAAGCCTGCATCATCCAGCATCTTTCTGACTTTTTTAGAAAGGTAGGCCAGATCGCCGCTGTCCAGGCGCACGCCGTAGTTTTTCAACTGGACCCCTTCCTCTTTCATTTCCCGGAATACCCGGATGGCGTTTGGAACGCCGGATTTTAAAGTGTCATAGGTATCGATCAGCAGGATGCAGGCATTGGGATAAAGCCGGGCGTAAGTTTTGAATGCGGTATATTCGTCATGAAAACTCATGATCCAGCTGTGGGCGTGAGTGCCCTTTACAGGAATGTTGAACAGCTGGCCCGCAAGTACGTTTGATGTGCCGCAGCATCCTCCGATCACGGCGGCTCTTGCGCCGTAGATGCCGGAGTCCGGTCCCTGAGCCCGGCGCAGTCCGAATTCCATTACCCCGTCATTTTGCGCCGCGTGACAGACGCGGGCCGCTTTGGTGGCAATGAGACACTGGTGATTGATAATGTTCAGAATGGCGGTCTCGATCAGCTGGGCTTCCATGATAGGAGCAACCACTTTGATGATGGGTTCTCTTGGAAAAATGACCGTTCCCTCCGGGACAGAGTAGATACTGCCGGAAAAACGGAAGTTGCTGAGATATTTCAGAAACTCTTCATTAAACATATTAAGACTCCTCAGATACCGGATATCATCCGGGGTGAACTGAAGGGTTTTGATATACTCAATGACCTGTTCCAGCCCGGCGGCAATGGCATATCCGCCATGGCACGGGTTTTCACGGTAAAAGGCGTCAAATACCACCATATCTTGTTTCCCTGTTTCAAAATACCCCTGCATCATCGTGATCTCGTACAGATCAGTCAATAATGTTAAATTTAATGTTCGCATAACTTTACCGCACGCAGATGCCGCATGCGCTCCTCTCCGAAAGTATATAATTAAAAATTATACTCTTTTTTTTGAAAAGTACCAGCTTTTTTCTATGATTTTCCGGAATTTTTCCAAAAGGAAGTTCGGATATCCGGGGAAAATATAGGGTTTTTACATATTAAAAACATGTTTCTGGTTGAATCGTTTTGAAAAGTTTGATATACTGTATGCAATAATAAACGAACGGGGGATAAAGCTATGGACGAAAATAATATCTATAACAACAATCCGCAACAGAATGATAACTCCGGCAGTGCTGGCAATAATACGGTATTCCCGGATCCGGTATATAATGATCCGCAGGCAGACAGAAATACATATGGTGGAAACGGCGGGCAGCCTTCCAGAGGACCAGAACAGGGATCAGGATTTGCGATCGCTTCCCTTGTATTGGGTATTGTTTCCATTGTGCTGTTCTGCGCATCCATTAACATCGTAACGGGTATCCTGGGTATCATTTTCGGAGCGATTTATCTGGTGAAAAAATATCCGGAAAAACGTGGAATGGCTCTGGCCGGACTGATTCTGAGCATTATTTCCATCGCCCTGTATGTGATCCTTCTGATCATCGGCATCGCTACAGGAATTTCCGCGATCAACTCACTGGATTATTATAATACATTCTAGAGCAGATAAGGGTGTCTTTTTCAACGCATGTTGAAACGTGCGGGAAAGAGGCACCTGTTTTTTTGGGCCGGTTGACAGAAAATGCTGAGGCATGATATAGTTAGCGTGTATTAACTTGCGCGGAAAATAAATGCGCGGGTTTTCTTTTTGGTCATTAGTTAGTTATAACTAACTAATGACCAATATTATCAATTACAGAGGTGTTAAGGCGCGAAAACGCTGAACATACATGAAAAATATAAGAAAAGGAGAAACAGGATATGAAAAAGATGAAAAAGCTGTTGGCAGGAATGCTTGGGGCTGTTTTTATGGGAACCGCAGTATTCGCAACGGCCTATGCCTCAGAGCCTGCAGCTGTGCCGGAACCGAAAAACGGAGCGTATACAGGAGAAATCCATTTTTTAAATGGAGACGGATCCGGAAACCGGAGCATCTGCGATCCCATTTTTGCCCATGAGGCAGATGTGATATTGACGGATGAAGAGGCAGAGATCACTTTTTATGTAGCTTATCCGGTACCGAATTTCCCTCAGGCCGGAGCTGACGGTACAATAAAAGATGTGGTGCTTACTGCGGCTGGAAAGGATTATGAAGCGAAGTCAGATATCACCTCAAAAGAGGAAAAAATATTTGATACTGCGGGGGTGATGTTTGGGATCAGCGCGGGAGACCGTCTTTCGACTCAGCCACTGACGGTTGCTGTGCCAAGAGATGTTCTTGCAGATCTGGATAAGGGCACTGTGTCTGTAAGTGCTTATGTTAATGTGGTGATGAATTCTACCCAGAGCTTTTACATGCAGGTGACTGATCTGCAGCCTGCAGGGGAGGATGTTCCCTCTTCGGATTCCTATACGAAAAACGGAACGTTTCATATTGATCAGTTCGGGGAATATGATATTAACGCGGCTGTAACTGTAACTGACGGAAAGATCAGCAATGTGGACATTACCGGCGATCATTTTGGGGGAACTTACGGGGAAGTAAATAAAGGAAAGCTGGCATCGGCTGTAAATGGCATGCTGGAAGGATTTATCGGACTTAGGGATGATGACGCCCAGGCTATAGCGGATCTGGATACAGTGTCCGGAGCGACTTATTCTTCCAACGGCATCAAATCCGCCGTAGCAAATGCGCTGGGGCTGGATATCGGCAGCGAGCAGCCGGCAGATGTGCCGGAACAGGTGCCGGAAGCCGGTATTTATAGAGTGACAGCGGCAGTCCGCAGCGATGTGGTAGACCACAGTCTGGTACAGGGGGACACTGCTGAAGCAATGCTCACTGTTGATGAAAACGGACAGATGCGTCTCTCTTTTGATCTTGTATCCGGAACCGATCAGGAGCCTTTGTATGTACTGGGCTTTAACGGATATTATGAGGGAAATGACCGTCTGGGAAAACTGTCCATGGACGGCGTTGCCATTGAAACTGCTCAGAGCCAGGACTATGAAGTGGTAACGAAAGTAGACATGCCCCTTTCCGGGCTGAGTCAGTATTATTACGCCAACGGGTATTTGTATGTGCCGGCTATGAGCAATCTCAACGGTGAGATCAGCGGAATCCATTTTGAAAATGGAAGATTCAATGTGGATATGATCATTACCATGTATTGGGATACACTGGAAAAACTGGCTGATATCCCGGAACAGACCGGGGATCCGGGACAGGAAGCAGAGCCGGGACAGCCGGGAGATGTTCAGGATCCTGGAGAAAATGACAAAGGTGAATCCGGGGATCAGGCTTTGGAAAATCATGGTGACGGACTGACAAATGTCAGCAAAGATGCCGGTGGGGATCATCAGGAGGATCTTTCTGAAGCTGTATCCGGCGGCGATGTTTCCGGAGTGAAGACCGCAGACGAGACAAACGCGTTAGGATACGCTGCTCTTGCAATACTGGCCGCCGGATGCGGATCAGCAGCGGCTGTTTGGAGACGCAGACAGAAAATTTAGATAAAAACAGAGGGATTTCCCCGGAAGAATTTCAGCCGGGAAAACAGTTGACAAATATTCCGGGGGAATTTATAATGTTGCCGATACAAAGTGGTATATAATATAATAGGATTTTTTATCCGACATTATAGCAAACTGGCGTAGACGAAGACAGTAGGCAGAAACGGAAAATCCCCAGAGAGCCGGGATGGTGGAAACCGGCGTGAGTATGTTTTGCTGAAGATCACTTCTGAGCTGCAGGCTGAAAGGGTATCCGGCGAAAATGTCAGGCTGTCCCAGTAGGTGCTGACGGAGTCCCTCCGTTATAGGGAACAGGTATCCGGAATGATTCCGCGTACCTCGATTAAGGTGGTAACGATCAGAAACTCTCGTCCTTTTTCGGACGGGGGGTTTTTTTGTTTCATAGGCAGGGATTTCCTATGAGATCAGACGTACCTGATGCGGCAATACGAAAGTTGTGTTAATACAGAAAGGAGTTTGAATGTACAAAAAAGTATCAACAGATCTGAATTTTGTAGACAGAGAAAAGGAAGTAGAGGCCTTCTGGAAAGAACATGACATATTCAGAAAAAGTATGGAAAACCGAAAAGAGGGGGAGACCTATACCTTTTATGACGGACCTCCTACTGCAAACGGAAAGCCTCATATCGGTCATGTGCTGACCCGGGTTATCAAGGATATGATCCCCAGATATCAGACAATGAAGGGGAAATATGTACCCCGTAAAGCCGGATGGGATACACACGGCCTTCCGGTGGAGCTGGAAGTGGAAAAGCTTCTGGGCCTTGACGGAAAGGAACAGATCGAAGAATACGGATTGGATCCCTTTATCAAAAAATGTAAGGAATCCGTCTGGAAATATAAGGGAATGTGGGAGGATTTCTCCGCCACAGTAGGATTCTGGGCTGATATGGAGAACCCTTACGTTACTTATGATGACAATTTTATCGAGTCCGAATGGTGGGCTCTCAAACAGATATGGGATAAAGGACTTTTATACAAAGGCTTCAAGATCGTACCTTATTGTCCAAGGTGCGGGACGCCTCTTTCTTCTCACGAAGTGGCCCAGGGATATAAAGATGTAAAAGAACGTTCCGCTGTAGTCCGCTTTAAAGTGAAAGATGAAGACGCGTATATTCTTGCATGGACAACAACCCCCTGGACCCTGCCCTCTAACGTGGCCCTCTGCGTTAATCCGGAGGAGATCTATGTAAAAGTGAAAGCCGCTGACGGTTATGTATATTACATGGCGGAAGCGCTGCTGGACAAGGTGCTGGGAAATCTGACGGAAGAAGGATCCGATGAAAAAGCATATGAGATCTTGGAATCTTACAAAGGAAAAGACCTGGAATATAAAGAATATGAACCGCTGTTTGACTGCGCGTTAAGTATCTGTGAAAAACAGCATAAAAAAGCATATTATGTAACCTGTGCGGATTATGTAACGCTTACAGACGGTACCGGCGTAGTACATATCGCTCCGGCTTTCGGTGAAGATGACGCCCAGGTAGGACGCAGATATGATCTGCCTTTTGTACAGCTTGTAAACGGAAAAGGAGAAATGACCAAAGAAACTCCTTATGCAGGGGTATTTGTGAAAAAAGCGGATCCCATGGTGTTAAAAGATCTGGAAGAAAAGGGACTTTTGTTTGACGCTCCCAAATTTGAGCACAGCTATCCTCACTGCTGGCGCTGCGACACACCTCTGATCTACTATGCGAGAGAGTCCTGGTTCGTTAAGATGACGGAAGTAAAGGACGATCTGGTGCGCAACAACAATACCGTTAACTGGATCCCGGAAGCTATTGGAAAAGGCCGTTTCGGCGACTGGCTGGAAAATATCCAGGACTGGGGTATCTCCAGAAACCGTTACTGGGGCACTCCGCTGAACATCTGGGAATGTGAAGAATGCGGTCATATGGAATCCATCGGAAGCAGACAGGAGCTGGCTGAAAAGAGCGGCAATCCGGATGCGGCCCATGTGGAACTCCACAGACCTTATATTGATCAGGTGACCATTAAATGTCCTCACTGCGGCAAGACAATGAAGCGTGTGCCGGAAGTGATCGACTGCTGGTTTGATTCCGGAGCAATGCCGTTTGCCCAGCATCATTATCCTTTTGAAAATCAGGAAGTGTTCAAAAAACAGTTCCCGGCACAGTTTATTTCAGAAGCCGTGGATCAGACACGAGGCTGGTTCTACTCACTGATGGCAGAGTCTACCCTGCTGTTTAATAAAGCACCTTACGAAAATGTTATCGTGCTGGGACATGTCCAGGATGAAAACGGACAGAAAATGAGTAAATCCAAAGGAAACGCGGTAGATCCTTTTGAAGCTCTGGAAAAATACGGAGCAGACGCTATCCGGTGGTATTTCTATATTAATTCCGCTCCATGGCTGCCAAACCGTTTCCATGGCAAGGCCGTAATGGAAGGACAGCGTAAATTTATGGGCACTTTGTGGAATACCTACGCGTTTTTCGTACTGTATGCCAATATCGACGACTTTGACGCCACAAAGTATACACTGGAATACGACAAATTGTCTGTAATGGATAAATGGATGCTGTCCAAACTGAATACAATGGTACAGACAGTGGATAATAATCTTGGAAACTACAAGATCCCGGAGGCGGCAAGAGCGCTTCAGGATTTTGTGGATAATATGAGCAACTGGTATGTAAGAAGAAGCCGTGAGCGTTTCTGGGCCAAAGGAATGGAACAGGATAAGATCAACGCGTATATGACATTGTATACGGCTCTCGTAACCGTATCCAAGGCGGCAGCGCCTATGATTCCGTTTATGACGGAAGAAATCTATCAGAATCTGGTAAGAAGTATTGATAAAGACGCTCTGGAAAGTATCCATCTGTGTGATTTCCCCAAAGCGGACGCATCTATGATCGATCCGGAACTGGAAAAGAATATGGATGAGGTACTGAAAGTGGTTGTTATGGGCCGCGCATGCAGAAACAGCGCCAATATCAAAAACCGTCAGCCTATTGGCACCATGTATGTAAAAGCGCCCAAGGAACTGCCATCCTATTTCGTACAGATCATTGAAGAAGAACTGAACGTGAAAAAGGCTGTATTTACAGATGATGTGAGCAGCTATACAAGTTATACTTTCAAACCTCAGCTGCGTACCGTAGGACCGAAATACGGAAAACTTCTGGGCAAGATCCAGAAAGCGCTGGCAGCTCTGGACGGCCATAAAGCAATGGCTCAGTTAAAAGAAAACGGCGTGCTGAAGCTGGATATTCCGGATGCGGATGTAGAGCTGAAAGAAGAAGATCTGCTGATTACTATGACACAGGCCAAAGGCTATGTAACAGAAGGGGACAATGAAGTTACCGTTGTGCTGGATACCAACCTGACTCCGGAACTTCTGGAAGAAGGTTTTGTCCGGGAGATTATCAGCAAAGTGCAGACTATGAGAAAAGAAGCGGGATTTGAAGTTATGGACAAGATTCTTCTTTCTTACGAAGCCAAGGAAAAAGTTACCGCGATCTTTGAAAAATACGGCTCTCAGATCTGCAGCGAAGTACTGGCGGAAAAACTGGAAGCAGGCGTCCTTGAGGGATATCAGAAAGAATGGGACATTAACGGTGAGCATGTAAAATTGGGAGTGAAAAAAATATCATGAAAAATCCGGCATTTGAAAAAGAAACTTTTATTAGAAATGTAAAAGAAAATGTAAAGAACCTTTACCGTAAGACTATGAAAGAAGCAAGCCAGCAGGAAATCTATCAGGCGGTTGCTTATGCGGTAAAAGACGTGATCATTGACCAGTGGCTGGCTACCCAGCAGGAATTTGACAAAGAAGATCCCAAGATCCTTTACTATATGTCCATGGAGTTTTTGATGGGCCGGGCTCTGGGCAACAACCTGATCAACCTGACTGCTTATGACGATGTAAAAGAAGCGCTGGAGGAGATTGGTGTAGATATCAACAGCATTGAAGACGAAGAGCCGGATCCGGCTCTGGGCAACGGCGGCCTTGGCCGCCTGGCTGCCTGTTTTATGGAATCTCTGGCCACTTTGGGATATCCTGCCTATGGCTGCGGGATCCGTTACCGCTACGGTATGTTCAAACAGAAGATCGAAAACGGTTTTCAGGTAGAAGTGCCGGACAACTGGTTAAAAGACGGATATCCTTTTGAGCTGAGACGTCCGGAGCATACCTTTGAAGTAAAATTCGGAGGCTATGTACGGGCTCAGGCAGATGGAAACGGACATACGAAATTTATCCACGAAGGTTACCAGTCCGTCCGTGCGGTGCCCTATGATATGCCTATCATCGGATACAACAACAATGTGGTAAATACGCTGATGATCTGGGATGCGGAACCCATCGAATGCTTTGAGCTGGATTCCTTTGACAAGGGAGATTACAGAAAGGCTGTAGAGCAGGAAAATCTGGCGAGAAACCTGGTAGAAGTACTTTATCCCAACGACAATCATATTGCGGGAAAAGAACTCCGTCTGAAACAGCAGTATTTCTTTGTTTCAGCCAGCATCCAGCGTGCCCTTGCGAGATTTAAAAAGAATCATCCGGATATCCATATGCTGCCGGAAAAAGTAGTGATTCAGATGAACGATACCCATCCTACTGTTGCGGTTGCGGAACTGATGCGTATCCTTCTGGATGAAGAAGACCTGGGCTGGGATGAGGCATGGGCGATCACCACAAAGACATGCGCCTATACCAATCATACGATTATGGCGGAAGCCCTGGAAAAATGGCCCATTGAGATCTTCTCACGTCTTCTTCCCAGAATCTATCAGATCGTAGAAGAGATCAACCGGAGATTCCTGCTGGATATTGAAGCGAAATTCCCGGGAGATCAGGCGAGAAAAGACAGAATGGCCATTATCCATAACGGACAGGTAAAAATGGCTTATCTTGCCATTGCAGCGGGATTCTCTGTAAACGGCGTGGCAAAACTTCATACGGAAATCCTGGAAAAACAGGAACTGAAAGATTTCTACGAAATGTTTCCGGAGAAATTTAATAATAAGACAAACGGCATTACCCAGAGAAGATTCCTGTATCACGGCAATCCTCTCCTGGCCGCATGGGTTACAGACAAGATCGGCAATGACTGGATCACCAATCTGTCTCATATGGAAAAACTGTCCTTATTTACAGATGATCCGAAGGCCCAGCAGGAATTCATGAATATTAAGTACCAGAATAAATTGCGTCTTGCGAAATATATCCAGAAACACAACGGCATTGAAGTGGATCCCCGGTCTATTTTCGACGTACAGGTAAAACGTCTTCATGAATACAAGCGTCAGCTTTTGAATATTCTGCATGTTATGTATCTGTACAACAAGATCAAGGAACATCCGGATATGCCCTTCTATCCCAGAACCTTTATTTTCGGCGCGAAAGCGGCGGCAGGATACCGGATCGCGAAACTGACCATCAAACTGATCAATTCTGTGGCGGATGTGATCAACAACGACAAATCCATTAACGGAAAGATCAAAGTGGTGTTTATCGAGGACTACAAAGTATCCAATGCGGAATGGATTTTTGCGGCAGCAGATGTAAGCGAGCAGATTTCTACTGCAAGTAAAGAAGCTTCCGGAACTGGAAATATGAAATTTATGCTCAACGGCGCGGTTACGATCGGAACCATGGACGGAGCCAATGTGGAAATGGTGCAGGAAGTGGGAGAAGATAATATCTTTATTTTCGGTATGAGCGCCAAGGAAGTGATCGAGCATGAAGAGAAGAGAGATTATAATCCTATGGAAATCTTTAATAACGATCAGGAGATCCGGCAGGTGCTTATGCAGCTGATCAATGGATTTTACTCACAGAATGATACAGAACTGTTCCGGGATCTGTACAATTCACTGCTGAATACAAAATGCACCCAGTATGCGGATACGTATTTCAATCTGAAAGATTTCCGTTCTTACGCACAGACACAGGAAAAAGTGGAAGAAGCGTACCGGGATGAAAAACGCTGGGCGAAAATGGCAATGACCAATGTGGCTCATGTAGGAAAATTCTCCTCTGACAGAACGATCCAGGAATATGTGGATGATATCTGGCATCTGGATAGGATCACAGTAGATATGGAAGACGTGCTGGCACAGGAAGTGTAAAAGTTAAAAGATAAAAAGAAACAGATAAAGAAAAAGCTCCGGTCTGCTCTCCTTTGAGAGGGACCGGGGCTTTTGTACTGTCAACATTGAAAAATCAGGAAACAACCGTAAAATTTCTGCGGTTATCCTGGCCTGAACGGCTGCGGAACCGGGCGTTCCTTGAACGAAACTCGGCTCTGTAGATGGCAAGGGCAAATATGGTAAGGGCAATCCCGATCAGGGAAAAGCCTGCCACGCTCAGGGACATGGTGATCTGGAAAAATCCGCTGAAAATAGTGCCCAGCAAATTAAAGATCATATGAAGGAGGATGGAATAACGGACGCCTCTGCCGATATGGCAGATCCATCCCAGAAACAGTCCCAGGAAAAAAGCATACAGACCCTGAAAGAGATTTAAGTGCATCACTCCGAAAAGTGCAGCCTGAAGGATATTGGCCCCCCAGAAAGGCAGCGCCTTCCTTGCGAACCGGTAGGTAAGCCCCCGGAAGACAAGTTCTTCTCCCACAGGAGCCAGAATGATGGTATACACTGCAAGCATAATTGTTATTGAATTATATCCTGCAGAATCTATGGAAGAATTATAGTTGTACAGCAAAGAAGGGTTGATCCAGGAAACCACGTAGGAAAAAAGGCTTGTGATATACTGCAGTCCGAAGCCTAAAAAGATTACGGCAAACAGGATCTGCATGGAAAACCCGTTCCAGTATTTTTTCGGCCGCTTGCGGAAAGGAGCGATAAATCTCCTGCGGTACCAGATGCCGAATACGATGATTACCGTAACGGCGAATACAACAGAGAGCCGCTGCAAAAAAGCGGTATTTTTCAGCAGGGACATGGCATATTCCAGAAAAGTGGCGGTATCATCCCTGTAGGCACCGCTCAGTATATAGTGATCGGCAAGCTGTATGACCATCATGGGAATGGTCACGGCCAGTTGGATCAAAAAGAAAAAAATAAAAGGGAGAAAACTTTTAAAAAGATTTCTCATATCATAAAACGCCTCCTTACTTGCACCTGACAAAAAATCGTCAAGTGTTCATAGTATACCATAGTATGGGAGCAAGTCCAGAAAAATATGTTTAAGATTATATTAAAAAAACGTAACAAAAACCGGGCAGAGCGGAAAAATCCTGAAATTACAGGGCATGGAGGGATTTTTGGATGATTTTGACACCGGGAAGGATAAAATGATACAATAGACAGACACAATATTATTTTACGGAAAGGAAAAGCAATATGGCATTTACACATCTTCATGTGCATACAGAGTACAGTCTGCTGGATGGATCCAACAAAATCAAAGAATATGTGGCGAGGGTAAAAGAGCTGGGAATGAACAGCGCGGCCATTACAGATCACGGCGTCATGTATGGGGTCATTGACTTTTACCGGGCCGCCAAAGAGGCCGGGATTAATCCCATACTGGGCTGCGAAGTATATGTGGCCCCCAGTTCCAGATTCGACAGGGAAAATGTGAATGGAGAAGACCGGTATTATCACCTGGTGCTGCTGGCGGAAAATAACACCGGCTATGGCAATCTGATGAAGATTGTGTCCAGAGGATTTGTAGAGGGTTATTACTATCGGCCCCGTGTGGACATGGATGTGCTGGAAAAATATCATGAAGGGGTGATCGCTCTCAGCGCCTGCCTGGCGGGAGAAGTCCAGAGAGCGCTTGTAAGGAATCAGTATGAGGAAGCCAGAAAAGCCGCTTTAAAATATGAAAAATGTTTTGGAAAAGGAAACTTTTTCCTGGAGCTTCAGGATCACGGCATTCCCGAACAGAAAATGGTAAACCCGCAGCTGATACGTCTTGGCAGAGAACTTGGCATTGATCTGGTGGCAACCAACGATGTGCACTATACTTATGCGGACGATGTGGAGCCCCACGATATCCTGCTGTGTATACAGACCGGGAAAAAGCGGGCCGATGAGAACCGGATGCGGTATGAAGGGGGCCAGTATTATGTGAAGTCCGAAGAAGAAATGAAAGAGCTGTTTCCCTATGCGCTTGAAGCAGTGGAAAACACCCAGAAGATCGCGGACCGCTGTCATGTGGAGATTGAATTCGGGGTGACCAAACTGCCGAAATTCGACGTGCCCGAGGGGTATACCTCCTGGGAATATCTGAATAAGCTGTGCTATGAGGGACTGGAGGAGCGCTATCCTGACCACTACAAAGAACATGAAGCAAAACTGGAGTATGAACTGTCTGTCATACAGAAAATGGGATATGTGGATTACTTCCTGATCGTATGGGATTTTATAAGGTTCGCCAGAGAGCAGGGGATCATGGTAGGCCCCGGCAGGGGAAGCGCTGCGGGAAGTCTGGTGTCCTATACTCTGGGGATCACAAAACTGGATCCGCTGAAATACAATCTGCTGTTTGAACGGTTCCTGAATCCGGAACGAGTGTCCATGCCGGATATCGACGTGGATTTCTGCTTTGAGCGCAGGCAGGAAGTCATTGATTATGTAGTGCGCAAATACGGCAAGGACCGGGTGGTCCAGATCATTACTTTCGGAACTTTTGCGGCCAGAGCCGTGATCCGGGATGTAGGAAGGGTCATGGATCTGCCCTATGCCTTTGTGGACAGTATAGCCAAGATGATACCCAATGAACTGGGCATCACCATTGACAACGCTTTAAAAATGAACCGGGAGCTTCGGGAACTGTATGGATCTGATGACAGCGTTCGGGAGCTGATCGATCTGTCCAGGCGTCTGGAGGGACTGCCCAGACATACATCCATGCATGCGGCGGGAGTAGTGATCAGCCAGAAAGCAGTGGATGAATATGTGCCCCTGTCCAGGGCTTCCGACGGTTCCATCACGACGCAGTTTACGATGACCACTCTGGAAGAACTTGGGCTGCTGAAAATGGATTTCCTGGGGCTTCGGACCCTGACTGTGATCCAGAACGCAGTGAACCTGGTGGAAAAAAGCCAGGGGATCAAAATAGATATCGATCATATTGATTATAATGACAAAGATGTGCTGGATTCCCTGGGAACCGGGAAAACGGACGGGGTGTTCCAGCTGGAAAGCGCCGGAATGAAAAGCTTTATGAAGGAGCTGAAACCCCGGAACATGGAGGATATTATTGCGGGAATCTCTCTGTACCGTCCGGGCCCCATGGACTTTATTCCGGCTTATATACGGGGCAAGAACAACGCGGCTTCCATTACTTACGACTGCCCCCAGTTGGAGCCGATCCTGGCACCCACGTACGGATGTATCGTGTATCAGGAACAGGTAATGCAGATCGTCCGGGATCTGGCGGGCTATACCCTTGGCAGGAGCGATCTTGTGCGAAGGGCCATGTCTAAAAAGAAAGGGGACGTGATGGCCAGAGAACGGCAGAATTTCGTATACGGCAATGAGGCGGAAGGGGTTCCCGGATGCATAGCCAATGGGATCGATGAAAAGACCGCCAACAAGATTTTTGACGAGATGACGGATTTCGCGAAATACGCCTTTAATAAATCCCACGCGGCGGCCTATGCGGTAGTATCCTACCAGACTGCGTATCTGAAATATTATTATCCGGTAGCTTTTATGGCGGCGCTGATGACTTCCGTGATCGACAATTCGGCCAAGGTCTCTGAGTATATTATGACCTGCCGCCAGATGAAGATCCAGGTGCTGCCTCCGGATATCAACGAAGGAGAGGGGAGCTTTTCCGTATCCGGCAATTCGATCCGTTACGGCCTGTCCGCGATCAAGAGTATAGGCCGGCCGGTGATCGAAGCAATTGTGCAGGAGCGGGAATTAAACGGACCCTTTACCTCTCTGAAAGATTTTATCGAGCGGATGTCCGGCAGGGAAGTCAACAAGCGGGCAGTGGAAAACTTTATTAAATCCGGAGCTTTTGACGGACTGGGGGGCACCAGAAAGCAGTATATGCAGGTGTACATGGCGGTAATGGATTCCGCCCAGCAGGAAAAGAAACACTCTCTCTCCGGACAGATGTCATTGTTTGATCTGGTACCGGAAGAGTCCCGGAAAGAATATGAGCTGAAGCTGCCGGATGTAGGCGAATTTGAAAAAGAAGAAATGCTGGCCATGGAAAAAGAAGTGCTGGGCGTGTATATCAGCGGACACCCCATGGAAGAATATGAAGAAAAGTGGAAGAAAAATATCACCAATGTAACCGCGGATTTCATGCTGGATGAAGAGACCGGAGGAGCGAGAGTCCGGGACGGCCAGCAGGTTATGGTAGGGGGTATGATCGCGGACAAAACGGTGAAATATACCCGGAACAATAAGACCATGGCTTTTTTGACACTGGAAGATCTGCTGGGAACGGTGGAAGTGATTGTATTTCCAAGAGATTATGAGCGTTACCGTCAGCTTATGGAACAGGACAGCAAGATTTTCGTAAAAGGCAGAGCGTCTGTGGAGGAGGAAAAAAACGGAAAGGTGATCTGCGAGAGGATTTATTCCTTTGACGATGCCAGACGGGAAATATGGATCCAGTTTGAGACCATGGAGGAGTATGAAAATATCCGTCCCTGGCTTGAGGAAACGTTCCGGTCTTCAGACGGTTACGACCAGGTGGTGATCTATATTTCCCAGATCAAAGCCATGAAGCGGCTGGGCGCGAATATGACGGTCCATGGAGACAGTGCCCTGCTGGATATGCTGAAAGAAAAACTTGGTGAAAAAAATGTCAAAGTTTTGGAAAAGTCCATTGAAAAATAATGGAAAAGAGATTAGAATAAATAACGGTCAACAGTGGGGGAGATGAAAGGACAGGAGGAATTGTCATGAGTAAAGAAATTAAGACAATCGGTGTTTTAACAAGCGGAGGAGACGCGCCTGGAATGAACGCTGCCATTCGTGCCGTGGTACGTCAGGCAATTTCAAAAGGAAAAAAAGTAAAAGGAATCAAACGTGGATATGCGGGTCTTCTTGCGGAAGAAATCGTAGACCTGGAAGCAAAACACGTTTCGGATATTATCCAGCGGGGAGGAACAATGCTGCTCACAGCCCGCTGTCCGGAGTTTACCGAACTGGAAGTACAGAAAAAGGCGGCGGAGATCTGCAGAAAGCATGAGATCGACGGCGTTGTTATCATTGGAGGAGACGGTTCCTTCAGAGGCGCGCAGAAACTGGCGGCTCAGGGAATCAATACCATTGGGGTTCCGGGTACCATTGACCTTGACATCCCATGTACAGACTATACCATCGGATTTGACACAGCGGTGAACACCGCTATGCAGGCAATCGATAAAATACGTGATACATCCACATCTCATGAGCGATGCAGTATTATTGAAGTTATGGGACGCAGCGCCGGATACATTGCTCTGTGGTGTGCCCTTGCAAACGGTGCGGAGCGAGTGCTCCTTCCGGAAAAATACAATTATGACGAACAGTGCATCGTAGACAGTATCATCAAAAACCGCAAACGTGGCAAAAAGCATTATATTATCATAAACGCGGAAGGAATCGGACATTCCAGCAGCTTGGCAAGAAGGATCGAAGCGGCTACGGGAATGGAGACGAGAGCTACGATACTGGGACATATGCAAAGAGGCGGAAGTCCTACCTGCAAAGACCGTGTATACGCTTCCACAATGGGGGCTTATGCGGTGGATATCCTGTGCGAAGGAAAATCAAAGAGGATCGTCAGCTACCGGAACGGCCAGTTCTGCGACGACGATATTGATGAAGCGCTGGCTATGACAAAAGATATATCCGAATATCAGTACGCGATTGCGAAAAATCTTTCCATTTAGGGAAAACGCGTCAGGAAACAGTAAAAACAGGCGGAGTCTGTACAGAAACCAAGAGTTCTGTGGGACTTCGCCTTTCACAGTACGGAGGGAAACATTGATTACAAGTACGGCGAACCAGCAGGTGAAAAACCTGGTACAATTAAAAAAGAAAGCGAAAGCCCGGCGGGAACAGGGGGTGTTCCTTGTGGAGGGTCTGAAAATGTTCCTGGAGGCTCCGGAAGATCAGGTGGAACAGATTTATGTGTCTCCATCCTTTCTGGAAAAACATGAAGAAACAGTCAGAGGGAGAAAATATGAGATCCTTGGAGAAAATGTATTTGAACATGTGTCAGATACACAGACTCCTCAGGGAATCCTCTGTGTGGTGAGACAGCCGGTTTATTCTATGGAGGACCTTGGAGGCAGCGGAAAGCCCTGTGTGCTGGTGCTGGAAGGCATCCAGGATCCCGGCAATCTGGGAACCATGTTCCGCAGCGGAGAAGGAGCGGGTATTACCGGGATCATTATGGACAAAGCAACAGTGGATATTTTTAATCCAAAAACGATCCGTTCTACTATGGGCAGCATTTACCGGGTGCCGTTTATACAGACGGAAAATCTCAGGGAGGCGGTCCTGGCCCTGAAAGAGACGGGAACCCGGGTTTATGCCGCCCATCTGATGGGAACCTGCTCCTATGACGAAGGCGACTATACCTCCGGCTGCGCCTTCCTTATAGGCAATGAGGGAAACGGGCTGACAGAAGAAACCGCGGCGCTGGCGGACGTACCTGTCCGGATCCCTATGGAGGGCCGGCTGGAATCGTTAAACGCCGCAGTGGCGGCGTCGATACTGATGTATGAAGCAAACAGACAGAGGAGAAAACAGGATGTTTCGGTTATGGGGAAAAGAATTTAAAAATAACAGAATGATCAAAGATACTACGATCTGCGATGATTCTCAGGACACAAGGACGCATAAGGTCTTTCGCGCGCTGGAAGAAATCTGCTATGAGTTTGACCTGGGGAAACCCATCTGGCTGGAAAGTACTATTGAAGATTTCAAACGGCACGCCAAAGCCAGATTTTATCAGGACAATTTTGTGGAGCAGATCGAGTTTGATTTCCTGGAAATCCAGGTGATAGAGGAGGATTGAGCGTAATGGCGGAAGGAGAAACACGGCGGCTGAATATTATGCGGATGCTTGCGGACAGTACAGGCCCTCTTTCGGGAACAGAACTGGCCAGAGCTTTCGGAGTCAGCAGACAGGTGATCGTGCAGGATATTGCTCTGCTGCGGGCTGTAAATAAAAACATACTCAGCACAAATAAGGGATACCTGCTGTATGCGCCGGAAATGGATATGGCGAAAGTGAAAAGGACCGTGTCCGTCTGCCATACGGATGAACAGACGGAAGACGAGCTGAATACCATTGTAGACTGCGGGGGCACGATCCTGGACGTAGTGGTGGAACATGAAATCTACGGGCAGATTACTGTAGACCTGCTGCTTAAAAACCGGGCGGATATCAGTGAGTTTATGAGAAAATTGAAAAATGTACCGGCCAAGCCTTTAAAAGAACTGACCAACGGCGACCATTTTCATACTGTCGAAGCGGAAAGTGAACAGATTCTGGATCGGATTGAGGAGGCTCTTGGGGAAAAAGGATATTTGCGGGCGTCACAATCTTAATTTTTTGTGAAATTTGTAAAAAACCAATTCACAATACCGGATTTCTGGTAAAATAAAACCATAAAAAATAAACCTGAGACCGGAGGGATGCTATGCAGTCTAACAACATGCGGGAAGATGTGGACAGTTGGCAGAATGCAATGTTTTTGTACCGTTCCGCTATTAAGGAAGTTTGTACGAAACTGGAAATTCTCAATGATGAGTTTCAGAATATTCATAACTATAATCCCATCGAATATATCAAATCCCGGTTAAAAACAACAGAAAGCATTGTAAAGAAATTAAAGCGTCACGGCTATGATATTACAATGGAAAATATGATGAAATATATTAACGATATAGCGGGTGTGCGTATCGTATGCTCTTTTACATCGGATATTTACCGCCTGGCGGAGATGATCGGGAAACAGAAGCATTTTACGATTTTTTCCGTAAAAGATTATATGAAACACCCCAAGCCCAGCGGATACCGCAGCTATCATATGCTGGTGACCGTGCCTGTGCAGACGACTACCGGGAGCGTGCAGACAAAGGTAGAGATTCAGATCCGGACTATAGCCATGGATTTCTGGGCAAGTCTGGAGCACAAGATTTATTACAAGTTTGAAGGCAACGCTCCGGAATATATCAGCAGGGATCTGCAGGAGTGCGCGGCGATTGTATCCAAACTGGACGCCAAAATGCTTTCTTTGAATGAAGCAATCATGGAAGCAAAAGCGGAAAACGAGGCGGAAGCCAAAGCCGAGGAGAAAGGATACGGTGCTGCGGGATGAAGATTACGATCTTAAATGAAAATCTTACATATAAGCGGGGGATCCGGTGCGAACACGGTCTGTCCCTGCTGATCCAGGATGGACAGCGTCAGTGGCTTTTTGACACGGGACAGACGGATGTATTTTTGAAAAATGCAAAGCAGATGGGGGTATCCCTGGAAGACTTGGACGGCATTGTGCTGAGCCATGGTCATTATGATCACTGCGGCGGTCTGGAGACGTTTCTCAGAGAGTGTTCCCGGAAAGTCCCCGTATATGTCAGAGAAGAAGCCTTTGAAGAAAAATACGCGGATAAGGGGAAGGCGGAGAAGGAAAACATCGGGATTCCGTGGAAACGGGATATGTGTCCGGAGCTGATGACGGTAAGAGAAAAAAAGACCAGTCTGGCTTCCGGGGTGTGGCTTCTTGGAAATATCCCGTATACGGAAGGTCTGGAGGATTTTTCACCGGGAATGTTCGTGCTGCGCGGGGGAGCCTTTGAAAAAGATCCCATGAGGGACGAGCAGATGCTGGTGTTTGAAACAGACAGAGGCTTGATGGTATTTGCCGGATGCAGTCATCCGGGGATCCTGAACTGTCTGCATTACGTACAGGAGTCCTTCCCGGGGAAAAAGATATACGGTCTGCTGGCTGGCATGCATCTGATGCACGCCGGGGACCACAGGATTGACTGGACGATCCGGCAGCTGGAGGCTTATGATATTGAGCTGCTGATGCCGGTGCATTGTACCGGGATCCGGGCGATCAGCCGGATCCGGGAACATTTTCCGGAAAGATATCGAAAAGCGGAATGCGGTGATGTGATTCGGCTGGAGACAGCAGCCGATATTAATAATTGATCCGGAAAAATTAAGGATTCCATAAGGTCTGTCTTAACGGTTTCTTAACTATTATCTGGTAAGATGACCGTATGAAAAGGAGGGACCGGAAATGTGGATACCAGTAATTTTGATACTTGCCGTTGTTGTTATTTTTTATATTGCCGCCGGGACCGTTAATGCTTCCATCGTGACCGGAGTGGGAAATATTTACAGAGACATCAACGCTGCTGAAATGGAAGAAGAACAGAAGGACGAATAAAAAAGGCCCTTTCAGACATATTCTTGAAGGAAATGTCTGAAGGGGCTGTTTTTATGCCATAAGCTTTCCTGAATCAGAGGAAGCGTCCGACTCAGATATCCACATTGGAAGAATTCAGGTAAGCTTCCTGCTCCGGGGTAAGGGTATCGATCTGTTTTCCAAGGAAAGCCAGTTTTCGGGTGGCAACTTCCATATCCACTTCTTTTGGAACATTGATCAGTTTTTCTGTAAGCTCTCCGGCATGTTCTGCCAGATATTTTGCGCTTAAAGCCTGAATGGCAAAACTCATATCCATGATCTCGGCGGGGTGTCCGTCGCCTGCCGCAAGATTTACAAGACGGCCTTCCGCCAGTACGTAGATCCAGCGGTCTTCTGAAATTTTGTAGCCTATGATGTTTTTACGCTGGTCGATGGTGTCCAGAGCAATTTCACGGAGACGTTTCATATCGATTTCCACATCGAAATGGCCGGCATTGCACAAGATCGCGCCGTTTTTCATGACCCGGAAATCTTCTTCGCTGATGACTTTGGCGCAGCCGGTTACCGTGATGAAGAAATCGCCGATCTTTGCTGCCTCCTGCATCGGCATAACGTCAAATCCATCCATGACAGCTTCGATGGCTTTTACAGGATCAATCTCTGTCACAATGACTTTGGCGCCAAGGCCTTTTGCCCTCATGGCAACGCCTTTGCCGCACCAGCCGTATCCGGCAACTACCACATTTTTTCCTGCAACGATCAGGTTGGTAGTGCGGTTAATGCCGTCAAAGACAGACTGTCCGGTGCCGTAACGGTTGTCAAACAGGTGCTTGCAGTCTGCGTTGTTTACCAGTACCATAGGGAATTTCAGATCGCCTTTTTTTGCCATGGCAATAAGGCGGATGATCCCTGTAGTTGTCTCTTCGCAGCCGCCGATCACATACTGGATCTTATCCTGCATTTTTGTATGGAGCATATGCACCAGATCTCCGCCGTCATCGATGATGATATTGCAGTTGTTTTCCAGAACTTTTGCGATATGGTGCTCATATTCCTCTGGCGTGCTGTTGTACCAGGCAAATACATTCAGGCCTGCTGCTGCCAGCGCTGCTGCCACATCGTCCTGGGTGGACAGGGGATTGCTGCCGGTAACATACATTTCAGCGCCTCCGGCTGCCAGTACTTTGCACAGATATGCGGTTTTGGCCTCCAGGTGTATAGACAGGGCAACCCGGATTCCCTTAAAGGGCAGGGACTGTGAAAACTCTTCTTCCAGACTGCGAAGGAGCGGGCAGTTTTTCCGCACCCAGTCAATTTTGTGTTCCCCTTCCGGGGCAAGGCTGATATCTTTAATTTCGCTCATAAATACCTCCTGTGTTTGTAAAATATAATGACAGATTTTTTCCGGGCGTATGGAATGGGCCCCGGATCAAATGCTTGGCAAGTGAGCATTTCTTCTGCTGTCAAGGATACCATGGAGGAAAAGAAAAGACAAGGAGATTAAGAAAGGAAAATGGCCTTCCACCCGGCTTATGAAAGTATTAAGAAGCTATAAACTTTCTTGTTTTGCATATTTAAACATGGTATGATTAACCCATATCATCAGGGGGATGAACGGAGGAAACAAATGAAGAAATCATTCAAGTATAAATATCTGGCCATGGCGGGGGCATTGGCGGCTGCGGCTGTCCTGGCAGGATGCGGCACAGATAAAGAAGCCCAGGAGGCATACCGTCAGCTGGGGATTCGCCAGATCCAGGAGGGAGATTACGCTTCCGCGGCGGATACGCTGCAAAAAGCCCTGGACGAGTCAAAGGGCAAGATCGGCCCCGAGGAAACAGATATCTGTTATTATAAGGCCCTTGCCCAGTACAAGAACGGCGATACCCAGGGGGCCATCGAAACCTATGACAGCCTGCTGGAATACGATGATGAAAATGCGGAAGCCTATTTCCTGAGAGGATCCGCCTTTTTGCAGGAGGGCGAAGGTAAGAAGTGCATCAGTGATTACAACAATGCCGTAAAATACGCAGAAGATGATTATCAGATGTATATTGAGATATACGAAAATCTGGCGGCAGGCGGATATGAGGAAAACGGCGAAAAGTATCTGGACCGGGCACTGGAACAAAAGGCTTCCGATGGAGAAGATTACTGTATGCAGGGATATATTTACTGTCTGAAAGAGGATTATGAGCAGGCAGCATCGCTGATCGGGAAAGCAGTGGAGGAAGGCTATGACAAGGCTTTGATCTATCAGTCCAGACTGCTGCGGGCTCAGGGGGATGCCAAGGGAGCGGACGAAGCCTTTGACAAGTATCTTAACGAGCATCCTGATGACAGGGAAGCTTTAAATGAGGCGGGAACTATTGAGATGAACGCCGGAAATTACAACAGCGCGCTGAAAGCTTTTCAGCAGGCAGCCAAAGCCGATCCGGAAGGAAAGGATCAGCAGCTGCAGAGGAATCTGATCTATGCATACGAATATACAGGAAATTTTGATACTGCCTATGATCTGATGGGGGACTATCTTCAGGCATACCCCAATGATGAAGAAGCCCAGAGAGAATATGAGTTTCTGCAGACAAGAGTGAATGCCGCGGATGGGGACAGCAGTGGTGAAGACGCAAATGCCGGCGGCAACGGTGAAGGTGAAAACTAAAAAATAAAAGGAAAGTTGGATACAGATATTACATGCCAGAACGTGAAGGATATGAAATAAAAAAAGAACAGGAAAAAGTGATCCTGGTAGGGGTCAGCGAAAGAGACGGGGACGATGGGGTGGATTCTCTGGAAGAACTCTCCCAGCTGGCCCGGACCGCAGGAGCCGTGGTGACCGGGACGGTGATCCAGAAAATGGAAAGCATCCATCCGGCCACTTATGTAGGCAGCGGAAAACTGGAGGAGATCCGGGATCTGATCTGGGAACAGGAGGCTACAGGCATTATCTGCGATGATGAACTGACGCCGGCCCAGCTGCGGAACATGGAACAGATCCTGGATACGAAGATCATGGACAGAACGCTGCTGATTCTGGATATTTTTGCAGCAAGGGCGAAAACCAGCGAAGGAAAGATTCAGGTGGAGCTTGCCCAGCTAAAATACAGGCTCAGCAGGCTGACCGGACTGGGAAGATCTCTGTCCAGACTGGGCGGCGGCATCGGCACCAGAGGGCCGGGAGAAAAGAAACTGGAAATGGACAGAAGGCTGATCAATCACCGGATGGCCCAGCTGAACAGGGAACTGAAAGACGTGGTTAAACACAGGGAAGTGACCAGGAGCCAGCGCATGAAGGGACATATCCGTACGGCGGCCATTGTGGGATATACCAATGCGGGAAAATCCACGCTGCTGAATACGCTTACAGGAGCGGATGTTTATGAGGAGGATCAGCTGTTCGCAACGCTGGATCCTACCACAAGACTTCTTGTGCTCCCGGATAAACAGCAGATCCTGCTGACGGATACGGTAGGATTTATACGCAAGCTGCCTCATCATCTGGTGGACGCCTTTAAGAGCACGCTGGAAGAGGCAAAATACGCGGACTTTATCCTTCATGTGGTAGACGCGTCCAATCCCCAGTGGGACAAGCAGATGTATATCGTTTACGATACCCTTGGCAGACTGGGGGTAAAAGACAAAAAGGTCATTACCCTGTTCAATAAGTGGGACTGCAGTAACAGGGAAGAAATATACCGGGATTTCCGGGCGGATGAGACACTGCATATATCAGCAAAAACAAAAGAAGGGCTGGACAGCCTTGAGGCGCTTCTTGCAAGAATGCTTAGAGAGGACAAGATCCGCATCGAGCATCTGGTGCCTTATGATCAGGCGGGAAAGATCCAGCAGATACGAAAATACGGAGAACTGTTGACAGAGGAATACCGGGAAGACGGTATCTGGGTGGAAGCATATGTTCCGGCAGGAATGGAGCAGGTGCTTGTGAAAGGGTGAGACAATGCTCAAGATCATAAAAAGAAACGGCGATATAGAACAGTTTCAGCTGGAAAAAATCTGCAGCGCTATGAAAAAAGCCTTTGACGCGGCGAAAAAGGAATATACGGATGATATTATAGAACTGCTGGCTTTGCGGGTAACCGCAGATTTTCAGGAAAAGATCCAGGGAGGCGCCGTGCAGATCGAAGATGTGCAGGACAGTGTGGAAAAGGTACTGGCAGGCTGCGGATACGAAGATGTGGCCAAGGCCTATATCCTTTACCGGAAACAGCGGGAAAAAATGCGTGCCATGAAATCTACTATTCTGGATTACCGTGAAGTGGTAAATTCTTATGTAAAAGTAGAAGACTGGAGAGTAAAGGAAAATTCCACGGTGACTTATTCCATCGGGGGTCTGATCCTGAGTAATTCCGGGGCGGTGACCGCCAATTACTGGCTGTCGGAGATTTATGACGAAGAGATCGCTCAAGCTCACCGAAACGCAGATATTCATCTTCACGACCTGTCCATGCTCACAGGATACTGCGCGGGATGGTCTCTGAAGCAGCTGATACAGGAGGGGCTGGGCGGAATTCCGGGCAAGATCAATTCCGGGCCTGCCAGACATCTGAACGTACTCTGCAACCAGATGGTGAATTTTCTGGGAGTTATGCAGAACGAGTGGGCGGGAGCCCAGGCATTTTCTTCCTTTGACACCTATCTGGCTCCGTTTGTCAAAGCGGATAATTTAAGCTACCGGGAGGTGCGCCAGTGTATTGAATCTTTTGTATTCGGCGTAAATATCCCGAGCCGGTGGGGGACTCAGGCGCCTTTTTCCAATATCACTCTGGACTGGACGGTGCCTGATGATCTGGCAGAGCTGCCTGCCATTGTAGGGGGCAGGGAAATGGATTTTAAATATAAGGACTGCAAAAAAGAGATGGATATGGTCAATAAGGCCTTTCTGGAAACAATGATCGCGGGAGACGCTGATGGAAGAGGTTTTCAGTATCCCATACCCACTTATTCCATCACAAAAGACTTTGACTGGTCCGATACGGAAAACAACCGTCTGCTCTTTGAGATGACGGCAAAATATGGAACCCCCTATTTTTCCAATTATATCAACAGCGATATGGAACCGGGAGATGTGCGTTCCATGTGCTGCCGCCTTCGTCTGGATCTGCGGGAGCTGCGAAAAAAATCCGGGGGATTTTTCGGATCCGGAGAGAGCACCGGATCCGTAGGGGTGGTTACCATCAATATGCCCAGGATCGCTTATCTGGCATCGGATGAGCAGGATTTCTACCGGCGTCTTGATCATATGATGGACATAGGGGCCCGCTCCCTTAAGATCAAGCGGGGGATCATCACAAAACTTCTCAACGAAGGGCTTTACCCCTATACAAAGCGGTATCTGGGAACCTTTGAAAATCACTTTTCCACCATTGGGCTTGTGGGGATGAACGAAGCGGGACTGAACGCCAAATGGCTGCGGGCGGATCTGACTCATCCCGAGACCCAGAAATTTACAAAAGAAGTGCTGATCCATATGCGGGAGCGGCTGGCTGATTATCAGGAAATGTACGGAGATCTGTATAATCTGGAAGCTACGCCTGCGGAATCCACAACCTACCGGCTGGCAAAGCATGACAGAAAGCGATGGCCGGATATTATTACCGCAGGCAAACCGGGAGACACGCCTTTTTACACAAACAGTTCCCATCTGCCGGTGGAATATACTACGGATATTTTTGACGCTCTGGATATCCAGGACGAGCTGCAGACGCTGTACACATCGGGAACAGTTTTCCACGCATATCTGGGAGAAAAGCTTCCGGACTGGAAGGCTGCGGCGTCTCTGGTGAAGAAAATCGCGGAAAATTACAGACTGCCTTATTATACGATTTCACCTACCTATTCTGTATGCGCAAAACACGGATATCTGGCGGGGGAGCATTTTGAGTGTCCGGTATGCGGGGAAAAGGCGGAAGTTTACAGCCGTATTACCGGATATTACCGTCCGGTGCAGAACTGGAATGACGGAAAAGCGCAGGAGTACAAAAACAGAGTTGTTTACCGGCCGGATATTTCGCAGCTGAAAGAAAGCGGACAGGTATCGGACCGGGAAGAGACCGGGGAGACTGAGTATAGGGACGGAGAACAGAACATCCGGGAGAAATCAAAGGAAAAAGCACAGATTTATCTGTTTACGACCAAAACATGCCCTAACTGCGCCATGGCAAAAGAATTGCTGAAGGATACGGATTATATACTGGCGGATGCCATGGAGCATCCGGAGCTTGCGGAAAAATACCAGATCATGCAGGCGCCTGCCCTGGTGGTGGTGTCTCAGGGAGAAACGAAAAAGTATATAAACCTGTCCAATATCAGAAAATATGTGGAGCAGGCCGCTGACAGGAGCATGGAAAAATGCTAGAATGAGAGTGATGAAAATGTTGTCGGACGGAGGTTTATAAAAAGATATGACACTTGTGATCAAAAACGGTATAGTGATAGATCCCGTTTCCAAAACAGAGGAGAAAAAGGATATTCTGATTGAAAAGGGGATCATCAAAAAAATAGGCAATCGGATCAATACTGACGGAGAAAAGGTCATAGACGCTAAGGGACAGTATGTAATGCCGGGATTTATAGATCTCCATGTACATCTGCGGGATCCGGGACTGGAATATAAAGAAACAGTGGAGACGGGAGCTGCCGCTGCCGCTCACGGAGGCTTTACTACGATTGTAGCCATGCCCAATACGAAACCGATTGCGGATCGGCCGGACATTATTGATTATGTTCATAATAAGGCAAAATCCGTGACCAAGATCCACGTTCTGCAGGCAGGAGCTGTCACAAAAGGGCAGCAGGGGAAAACTCTGGCGGATATAGCCGGAATGAAAAGAGCCGGAAGCCCGGCCATAAGCGAGGACGGCAAATCTGTAATGAACGCCCAGCTTTACCGGGAAGGCATGAAAGAGGCCGCGAAAAATCATATGGCAGTGCTGGCTCATTGTGAAGACATCAATATGGTAAACGGCGGGGTGCTCAATGATGATGCCAAGAGTCATGCCCTGGGCATGAAGGGGATCACCAATGCGGTAGAAGATGTGATCGTTGCCAGGGATATTCTGCTGGCGAAAGAAACCGGCGTGAGACTGCACCTGTGCCACTGCTCCACAAAGGACAGTGTGAAAATGGTAAAGATCGCCAAAGAGGAAGGGCTGCCGGTTACGGCGGAAGTCTGCCCTCATCATTTTACGCTGTCTTCGGAAGATATTCCGGGAGATGACGCCAACTATAAAATGAATCCGCCCCTTCGTACAAAGGAAGATGTGCAGGCTCTCAGGGAAGGACTGAAACAGGATATTATGGATGTGATTGCTACAGATCACGCGCCTCACAGCGCTCTGGAAAAGAATCAGTCCATACGGACGGCGCCTTTTGGAATCGTAGGGCTGGAGACAGCCGCTGCCCTGACTTATACAGAACTGGTAAAGCCGGGGATCCTGACAATAATGCAGATGGCGGAAAAAATGAGCTACAATCCGGCAAAAGTGCTGGGACTGGACAGGGGCGGCATTCGGGAAGGCATGCCGGCGGATCTGGTAGTCTTTGATACCCGCAGGGAATATGAGATCGATCCGGACCAGTTTTTGTCAAAGGGCCGCAATACGCCTTTTAAAGGCAGAAAAGTATACGGCAAAGTGACTGCCACCATTGCGGACGGCGAGATCGCATGGGAAGAAAAATAAACGGTAATGAAAGAAAAAGGAAAAATAAAAACGGAGAGATAAGAATATGATTAATAAACTTTGTGAAAAAATCAGAAAAACAAATGCGCCCATCGTTGTGGGACTGGATCCTATGCTGTCTTATATCCCGGAGCATATCCTGAAGGATGCTTTCCGGGAATACGGCGAGACGTTAAAGGGAGCAGCAGAAGCAGTCTGGCAGTACAATAAAGCCATTATTGACGCTACCTGGGATCTGATTCCGGCGGTAAAGCCTCAGATCGCCATGTATGAGCAGTTCGGGGTAGAGGGCCTTCAGGCTTTTAACAAAACAGTAGATTACTGCCATGAAAAAGACCTGGTTGTGATCGGAGATATTAAAAGAGGCGATATCGGATCTACATCCGCTGCCTATGCGGCGGGACATCTGGGAAAAGTGCAGGTGGGCAGTAAGACATACAGAGCTTTTGATGAAGATTTTGCCACAGTAAATCCCTATCTTGGCACAGACGGCATTAAGCCTTTTGTAGATGTCTGCAAAGAAGAGAAAAAAGGAATTTTTATTCTTGTAAAAACATCCAACCCCTCCAGCGGGGAATTTCAGGACCGGCTTATTGACGGAAAGCCATTGTATGAGCATGTGGCAGAGAAGGTAGCTGCCTGGGGCGAAGAACATATGGGCGATGCCTACAGTTATGTGGGAGCAGTAGTGGGAGCTACTTATCCGGAAGTGGGAAAAGCTCTCAGAAAGATCATGCCGAAAAGTTTTATCCTGGTGCCGGGATACGGTGCTCAGGGCGGAAAAGGCGCGGATCTGGTACACTATTTTAACGAGGACGGTCTCGGAGCTATCGTAAATTCATCCAGGGGCATTATTGCAGCCTATAAACAGGAAAAATACGCACGTTTCGGAGCTGAGCATTTTGCGGATGCTTCACGTCAGGCGGTGCTGGATATGATCGAAGATATCAGTCAGGCGCTGGAACAGCGTTAGATTAGGGAGGAACAATGTCTGAAAAATTTAAAGAACAGGCGGTGATCATCAGCCAGGAAGAGATCACCCCGGGGATTTACAGTATGTGGCTGAAAACAGACCATATAGCCGGGCAGGCAAAAGCCGGACAGTTTATTTCCGTTTATTGTGAGGATGGCAGCCGGATGCTGCCAAGGCCCATCAGTATCTGCGAGATCGACAGGGTCGATCATGCCCTGCGGATTGTATACCGGATCGCGGGAAAGGGAACAGAGGAATTTTCCCAGAAGCATACCGGAATGCGCCTGGAGATCATGGGACCCCTTGGAAACGGCTTCCCTCTGAAAAATAAAAAAGCTTTTCTCATAGGCGGAGGTATCGGGATTCCGCCTATGCTGGAGCTGGCAAAGCAGCTGAATTGTGAAAAACAGATCGTACTGGGATACCGAAACAGCGAAATGTTTCTGCTGGATCAGTTTAAAAAGCTGGGAAGCGTGTATGTGGCTACCGAGGACGGCAGCTATGGCAGCAAAGGAACTGTCCTTGACGCTATCCGGGATAACGGCCTGGAGGGAGAGATCATCTACGCCTGCGGTCCTACGCCTATGCTGAAAGCGCTGAAGGAGTTCGCAGGGGAAAGAAAGATGGAATGCTGGATTTCCATGGAAGAAAAAATGGCCTGCGGGATCGGCGCGTGTCTGGCCTGCGTATGCAAGTCCAGGGAGATAGACGGACATACCAATGTACATAATAAGAGAGTCTGCAAAGAAGGTCCTGTATTCCGGGCAGAGGAGGTGGAGCTGTAATGAATACAAAAGTAACGATCGCGGGAGTGACATTTCAGAATCCTGTTATGACAGCTTCGGGAACATTCGGCTCCGGAGAAGAGTATTCGGAATTTGTGGACCTGAATCGCCTGGGCGCTGTTGTGACCAAAGGGGTGGCCAATGTGCCCTGGCCGGGAAATCCCACACCCCGTATCGCGGAAGTTTACGGCGGCATGCTGAACGCCATTGGTCTGCAGAATCCGGGAATTGATGTGTTTATATCCAGGGACATTCCATTCCTGAAAAAATATGATACAAAGATCATTGTGAATGTATGCGGCAGATCCACAGAGGATTACTGCGAGGTAGTGGAACGGTTGGCCGATCAGCCGGTGGATATGCTGGAGATTAATATTTCCTGCCCAAACGTAAAAGAGGGCGGCATTGCTTTCGGACAGGATCCAAAGGCAGTGGAAGCCATCACAAAGGAAGTGAAAAAGCACGCGGCTCAGCCGGTGATCATGAAACTGAGTCCTAATGTTACAGATATTACAGAAATGGCAAAAGCGGCTCAGGCCGGAGGCGCCGATGCCCTGTCTCTGATCAACACCCTTACGGGCATGAAAATCGATGTGCAGAAGCGGACTTTTGCAATTGCCAACAAAACCGGAGGACTTTCCGGACCGGCAGTACATCCTATCGCGGTAAGAATGGTTTACCAGACAGCCCAGGCTGTGGACATTCCCATCATCGGAATGGGCGGTATTACAAACGCGGAGGACGCTTTGGAATTCATTCTGGCAGGAGCCACTGCTGTCAGCGTAGGTACGGCCAACTTCGCAAATCCCTACGCCACCGTGGATGTGGTAGAAGGAATCGAGTCCTACATGCGCATGCATCAGATAGAAGATATCAACGAACTGATCGGCGCGGTGCGTTAGGCGCCAGCAAGGAGCAAAGATGACGATCAATCGAATGAACTGTTTTTTGGAAGCTGCCAAAGCGGGAAACATTTCCAGAGCGGCAGAGAATCTGTTTATCAGCCAGCAGGCATTGAGCTATCAGCTGAATGCTCTGGAAAAGGAGCTGGGGTTTCGGGTTTTTATCCGTCGCCAAAAGGGGGTTTCCCTGACTGGGGAAGGTTAGCTTCTGTTTGAAGACTGGCTTGATGCAATGGAAAAGATCCGTATATCTGTTGATAAAGCGAGAGATATGCACAAAGGCAGAAAGAAACAGATCAGGATCGGTATGGAGGATGTGGGAAACTGCAGCGAAGATATTATGAACGGAATCTTTGCTTATCGGGAAAAATATAAAGATCTGGATGTAGAGGTGGAAATGATGTCTCCCCGGAGTATGCTGGTGCAGCTGGACTCCGGCAATCTGGATCTGGGAATTTTGTACGGCAGCGAATTTGATATGCGCAATTCCCTGAGATGTCTTCCACTTCATGACAGACATGTAAAGATTTGTATGTTTATGGCAAAGAATCATCCACTTGCCGGAAAAAAGGACCTGACGATTGGAGATCTTTCAGAGGAAACGATCGGCATTCTCAGTCCGGATGTTTCTTTTGATTTCAGACGGCAGGTATGCGGTTTTTTTGAAGCTTCAGGAGCTGCTGTCCCAAAGAAATTCAAAGAGTTTTCGTCCAGAAGAGATCTTGAAATTGCCCTGATTTCAGGAGGCTGTGTGACAATTGTGTATGAGACAATGTTTATTGATGAAAAACATAAATTGTTTTCCAAGGAAGTCCAGGGAAAGTTCAGTTCATCCAGGATTGAAGTTTTCTGGAAAAAAGAAGATATGGATACAAAAGCCAGGTCGCTGGCGGATCTTTTAAAAGAGCGTTTAAAAAAATTTGATCAGGTATAGCGAACGGATAACCGAAACAAAGAAACAGGAGAATACCACAAGTAAATCCTTGTGGTATTCTCCTGTTTCTTTGTTGGATTTTCTCACATCCCAATCATACAATAATATTGCAGGAGGTAAAAAATAAATGAAATTGGAGGGATGATTATGGAGAATAATCGAACATTATCACGAAGTCTTACAGACAGTCGTTTTGGAAGCTGGGGCTGGAGCATGATCATTTATGCGAGCATTATGTATTTCTTTTTTGCGGCCCTGTCTACAGATGGGCAGAACCTGTTCCCAACGGCATTTTCAGAAATTTACGGGTTTGATCCTAATACCCTGCTGGCATACGCCACGCCTGCCAGCATTGTAGGTATTATAGGCGGTTTTGTATTTGCCAGACTGCTTATTAAATACAGTACCAAAAAGATCAGTATTATTTCTCTGATTATTACGGGAATTGCGTTCTGCGTATGGGGATTGTGCGCGAATATAGTACTTTATGTACTGCTTTTAATGGTTGTTTGTTTTTTTGCTTCCGGATTCAGCTTTGTAGCCCCAACTCTTATGGCGGACTGGTTCCCACGCAAGAAAGGCGTAGCTCTCGGTTGGGCGACCATCGGGGCGCCTCTCAGCAGTGCCTTTTTTGTTTCCGGTTTTTCTATCCTGCTGACTAAAGCCGGATTTAAGACAGCTTTTGTGATTTTCGGGATTGCGGTTATTATTGTGGGCATACTTTCAATTTTCTGGGTAAAGGATACCCCGCAGGAAGTGGGACGGTATCCGGATAATATGGATCCTGAATTCGCAAAAACACTTGCGTACAGACCGGAACAGGCAGCTATTGACGAAGCTTCTGATATTACCATAGGGCAGGTCCTGAAAACATCCAATACATGGTTGATCGGAATCGGATATGGTCTGCTGTGGATGGTTACTGTGGGCGTAGTCAGTCAGTTTATCCCCAGAATGATGTCAGTTGGATATGAGCAGTCACAGGCATTGATGTTTCTTACTATTTCATCTATCATTGCTGTTCCGGGTTCTTATTTCTGGGGATGGCTGGACAGCAAAATTGGAACCAAAATGGCCTCTGTGGTCTATTCTGTGTCCTATGTAGTTGCCCTGCTTATTTTGATCTTCTCTGTAAATGAGGCTATCATCTGGATTGGATGTATTTTTATCGGCCTTGGACTAGGAGGAATCCTGAATCTGATTCCATCCATGGTAATATCTGTATTCGGAAGAGCCGGATTTAAGCAGGCAAACAGTATTGTGACAACGATAGCATCTTTGATCCGGGTACTGGCATTTGCGATCATGGCAGCGCTCCTGACAGTTTCGGGGGGAAATTATACACTGCCTTATACGGTGTTTATAGTTGCGGATATTTTGGGCGCAGTGGTGCTGCTGCTGATCAGACAGAAAAAAATGAAATGAATTTTTTAAATACAGGAGGGATAGATTATCATGAAAAAAGTAATGTTTAATGGAGGACAGCGTCATACATATCAGGAAGGGGAAGTGATTGAGCGATATGAAAGAGTGCCCTTTGATGTGGCGGAAGTAATTACAACGGAACCTCTTCTGGAATTTCATCCGAAATTTGCGGATCCGTCTAAAGTGATTTTCAGAGATGTAACAGAATTTATTCCCAGAGTAAATTCCAAAATGGTAGACTGGTGGTGGGGAAATATGGAAAAAGGCTACCATATATGGGCACCGGGGGAACATTATGGATTTGATTGGATTGTGCCTCCTTGCGAGGTTGGATATGAGGGTTCTGTAGAGGCATCTTATGAGTTTGATCCAAACCACCCTCTGACCATTACAAGGCTGAGTATTACAAAATATCCATTTACAGAATGCTATGAGCATTGTTGGATGAGCGGAGCAAAGTTTGGAGAAGCGGATTCATTACTGATCCATATGTATCAGGATGTTGAAGGGGGGATTTACTGGCGTACTGTTGTAGTCACAACCCATGAAGGAGCAGATTTTTTGAAGGCACATGCAGAAGATATGCCGCTGGAATCCCATATGGTATATGAATCAGGAAGATTAAAGGATTTTTTGCCACCCCTTTATGAGTTGTGGAAAGATCTTCCGGATCCATGGGAAAATGTCCATTATGATTTGACAACAGAAAGACAGCCGGATGGAACTTGGAAGCATAAATATGATAACAAACCTCACAGCCATTGATAAAAAGAATATTATAAAAAGGGCGGAGCTGGCGCATGATTTGCGTCGGCTCCGTTTCCGGTTCTGCAAAAATGATTCTCATATGTGTACGGGATATATCAGGAAAATACGGTTGAAAGAAGAAAAAAGTCTGAACTAACCGTAGTGCCCCCGAAGA
>CAKNLF010000011.1 GCA_930989305.1 uncultured Roseburia sp.
ACCCTTTTTCAGGCAGATTTCTGCCTTTACAGATAAGTGTAACACTCCTTAAGATGGAACTCAAATATCTCATATCGATAATCTGTTATAACCGTGTTCTATAGAAAAGAGGATATCCCTTTCCATAAAGAAACGCGATATCCTCCGGTTTTCAGTATTTTATTCAAACTGACTGTAATACAAAGCGGCATACGCCCCTTTTTTTTCCAGCAGTTCCCTGTGATTTCCTTTTTCAATGATATTTCCCTGTTCCATAAACAGGATCATATCCGCGTCCCGGATCGTAGACAGCCGGTGGGCGATCACAAAACTGGTACGCCCTTTCATCAGCGCTTCCATAGCTTTTCCTATTTCCACTTCCGTACGGGTGTCTACACTGGACGTAGCCTCATCCAATATCAGGATCGGCGGATCGCATAAAAAAACTCTGGCAATGGTCAGAAGCTGTCTCTGTCCGGCGGAAAGATTGGATGCCTCATTATCCAGCATCGTATCATATCCCTGGGGCATGGTACGAATAAAATAATCCACCTTGGCTGCTTTCGCCGCGTTTATGATTTCCTTTCGATCCGCTCCCGAACTGCCGTAAGCAATATTTTCTCCAATGGTCCCTCCATACAGCCATGTATCCTGGAGCACCATACCGAACTGCTTTCTCAGCCCGCTCCTGCTCATCTTGGACGTGTCCACTCCATCTACTGTGATCCGGCCGTAGTTTACCTCATAAAACCGCATCAGCAGATTTACCAGCGTTGTCTTCCCTGCCCCGGTGCTTCCCACTACCGCGATCTTCTGTCCCGGTTTCGCGGTAAAACTGATATCTTTCATCAGCAGATAGCTCGGCTCATATCCGAAGCTTACATGCTCGAAAGCGATCTCGCCTTTTGCCCGTTCCAGCTCCAGAGGAACAGCAGGATCCGGAGTTTCTTCCTCTTCATCCAGCAGTTCAAAGGTCCGTTTGGCGGAAGCCAGCGCGGACTGCAGAGAATTGACCATAAAAGACGCCTCCGTCAGAGGCTCGGCCGCCTGATTGATATACTGGAAAAAAGCCTGGACCACGCCTACCGTCATAGTTCCGCTGAGCATAAAGCCTCCTGCGATCACCGCAATGATCACATGGGATATCCGGGTGAGCAGACGGATCAGAGGATTCACACAGTTTGTTAAAAAATCCGCTTTTTGATTGGCTTCCCGGTTTTTTTCCGCGGCAAGTGCCACCTGCCGGATGCTTTCTTCCTCATGATTGTATGCTTTGATCACATCTCTGCCGTTATAATATTCTTCGGCAATGCCGGTAAGTTCCCCAATGGTCTCCTGCCTACTGGCGGCGCATTTCAAATTTCTTTTTGCCACCGCCCGGGTGATCAGCAGGCTGATCAGGATAAAAAGCAGAAAAATGCCGGTAAGCAGCACACTGTAATAAAACATTACGATCAAAGATCCGATAATCGTACCAACGGCAACCAGCAGCTTTAACAGACCTGTCTGCAGCACTTCCGCAATCTTATCCAGATCACTGGTCACACGGCTTAAAATCTCTCCCGCCTTATTCCGGTCAAAAAATTTCAGAGGCAGACGGTTCAGCTTGTCAGCCACCTGCCTGCGCAGCTCAAGATTCAGGCTTTCCGCCACATTAGCCATCAGATAAGACTGGAAGAAATAAAAGATCCAGGCCAGCAGATACTGGATCGTAAGTCTTGTAAGCTCCATGCCCATATTCGTCCAGGTAATGGAAAACGGTATACCTTCCTTCCAGGCTCCCTGGATACTTTCCCACAAATGATCTATAACCCTGGCACTGTAAAGAGGATTCCAAATATTTAAAATCGTATATATCAAAATGGAACATCCCACAATCCCCAGCCGCACTTTCTGCCCTTCCAGCTGACCAAACAGCCTTATGATAACCGGTTTTTCCTTCCTTCTGTCTGTTCCGGGATTCATCCTTCCTGCACCTCCTTTGTCTGAGATTCATAAATCTCCCGATATACCGAACAGGTTTCCATCAGTCGGTCATGGGTTCCCTTTCCAGCCATCCTGCCTTCATGGAGCACAATGATCTGGTCCGCATGGCGTATGGTACTCACCCGCTGGGCAATGATCAGCACCGCCGCGTTTTTTGTCTCTTTCGCCAGCGCTTTTCTCAACGCAGCATCCGTCTTAAAATCCAGCGCGGAAAAACTGTCGTCAAAGATATACAGCTCCGGCTTTTTTACCAGCGCTCTGGCTATAGACAAACGCTGCTTCTGGCCTCCGGAAAAATTGGTTCCTCCCTGAGCCACAAAGGAATCCAGACCTTTGGGCAAGGATCGTATAAAGTCTCCCGCTTGAGCCACATCTGCCGCGTGCATCAGTTCTTCCTCTGTAGCGTCAGCCTTGCTGTATCGGAGATTGTCCCCGATAGTGCCGGAAAACAGCCACGCTTTCTGCTGTACATAAGCCATATGATCCCGCAGTTCTTTCTGAGTCAGTCTGCGCACATCTGTCCCGTTCAGCCGGACCGTCCCCCATGTGGCATCATGAAACCTCAGGATCAGCGACGCAATGGTGGATTTTCCGCTTCCGGTCCCGCCGATCACAGCGGTAGTCTCCCCTCTCCTGCAGGTAAAATCCAGGTGGCTTAGGGTATTTTCTTCTGCATCCGCAAACCGAAAAGATACATCTTCAAAAGTCAGTACTTCATCATTTTTCATATTCAAAGTTTCCCTGGTCTCTTTCTCCGGATCTTTGATCTCAGGAGCATGCTCCAGCACTTCCCTTATCCGGCTGCAGCATTCCAGCGCTCTTGGCATAGTCAATATGACCATCTGGGCCATCATCATGAAAAACAGCACCAGGATCGCGTATTCGATCACCGCTGTAATATCGCCGATCTGAAAATTGCCGGAACTGATCCGTCCTCCGCTGAGCCAGTACACAAGAATAATAAACAGATTGATAAAAAAGAATGACAAACCGTCCAGTATGGAAAAACGCCGGTTGGCTTTTATGGAGGTCTCCGCATATTTTTCAAAGGCATCATCCATACGCTTCTCCTCCCGCTTCTCATTATTAAAGGCGCGCACTACCCGGACGCCGGTGAGATTTTCCAGCAGAACCGTACTCATTCTATCCAGCAGTTTCTGGAGTCTGCGAAACAGGGGCGCCGCGCTGCGTATGATAAAAAGAGCAATAATGAGCACCGCCACCAGCACGGCTGTAAGGATCCAGCCCATGGTAATATCCAGCCGGAAAGCAAGCACCAAGGCAACCACAAATATAACCGGTACCGGCAATACCAGCTGCATAAATGTACTCATGGCAAACTGGATCGTTGTAATATCCGACACAGTCCTTGTGGTAATGGAAGCCGTTCCGAAATGCCTGAAATCATGTACAGACAGTTTCAGTGATTTCCGGTAAACAGCTACTCTCATATCTTTTCCGATCCTGGCAGACAAAGCAGCGCAGGCGTAACCGCCCAGAATGCCGCAGGCTCCGGCTCCCAGCGAAACCAGGGCCATCTGGATCCCGGTATGCATAAGGGCGTCAAAAGAAGCTTTTGAAGTGCCCAGGTTCAGCATTTCTGCCGCAAGCGTGGGCACAAACAAAGCCCCTGTCACATCAGCGATCAGCAATATAACAGTAGCCGCGCATAATTTCCAGTGAGGTTTCAGAAATTGTAAAACCAGTTTCATTTATCCTGTCCATCCTTTCAAAAAAAAATTGCCCGGTTATCTTACATAACCGAGCGCACTCGACATCTTCTCCGACAATGAGGCGAATATGAAAATTCCCCGTCGACCATTGCGATGGTCTGTCCTCCGATGACTCACTATTCCGTTTCTTTTTGCTTTTTCTGACCGGCCATTGCCTCCCCTACAAGTCTGCAGTATTTTCTCAGCAGACGATTCAGGGTATCCCTTTCCTCCGGATCCATCTGTCCCCAGGCAGTTTCCTCAATCTGATAAATCTGTACCACATAGGTTTCCACAAAACCTTTCCCGGCATCTGTCAAAAACGCCTGCTTTGTCCTCTGATCATCCTTAGAAGGTTCCAGCCGTATATAGCCTTTTTTCACAAGCTGCTTAAATGCGGAATTCACCGTCTGTCTGCTCATGGAAAGCTGTTCGCTGATAGCGCTTTGGGTCACGTTCCCCTCGTAGATCAAAAGCAGCGACCAATATTCCGGATCTGACAGGCCGCAGGCCTTTGGAAACAGGGAATATACCCGGTCCAGTTCCATATCCGCTTCCCGGAAAGCAGTGAGACTGTCCGCAATCTGTTTTTGGTCTTCCATTCTCTGTCCCTTCTCTCGTTTATCATTATTGTCAAAATTCATATAATCCGATTTCATATTATCAAATTTCAGACAATTATTAGTATATACTTTCTTTCTTATTTGTCAAGAGTTCAAAGCCAATCTCTATCCAAAAAACTCCTTTCGGAAAGGGCTGTTTGCATCGCCTTTTTCCGAAAGGAGCTTTTTGTTTTCTGTATTTTATTCCGCCTGATCTCCAGACAAACCTTTTTATCTGGCGTTGGCAGGTTCGATATTAATGCTTTTTCCTTTTATTTTGGCCTGCTTCATTGCGGAGAGCACCGCCATGCCGTATTCTTTCGGCACTTCCACAAACGTATATTTATCAAACATATCAATAGTGCCTACCAGATCGCCCGGCATACCAGATTCTCCCGCTACCGCGCCAAGAATATCACCTGGTTTTGCATGATCTTTTTTCCCTACATTAATAAACAGACGCACCATACCTTCTTCCGCACCGGTATTATCAAAGTCGTAATTTTCCTGTCTGCCCGCTTCTTTTTCCAGCAGCCCCATAGCTTCCACCAGAAAAGCAGCGGCAATATCCATGGCCGTATAATCGGACTGATTAATTTGATCTTCAATAATATTTACTGCTTTGGACAGATCTTCTTCTTCAATGATCTGTCCGATATGGTCCATGATCTTTTCCGCTTTGGCATGGGTAACATCCCTTGTAGAAGGCACCGGCTGGGCCAGTATCTTCGTTTTGCAGTAACGCTGGATTTCCTTTAATTTATAGACCTCTTTCCCTTTCACAAAGGAAAAAGCCCGTCCTGTACGGCCTGCCCGTCCCGTACGGCCGATCCTGTGCACATAGTATTCGTCATCCTGAGGCAGATCGTAGTTAAATACCGCTTCCACATCGTCCACGTCGATTCCTCTGGCCGCTACATCCGTCGCAATGAGAATCTCCGTTTTTCCGTTCCGGAAGTTTTTCATAACCCGGTCACGCTGGGTCTGCTTCATATCTCCGTGAAGCCCCTCGGCAAAATATCCCCGGCCTTTCAGCTCCCCGGTAAGCTCATCCACCATACGTTTTGTATTGCAGAACACCAGTGACAGCTTCGGATCATAGTAATCCAGCAGCCTGGTCAACACATCCACCTTATCACGGCGCTTTACGTCATAGTAGTACTGTTCAATGCTGGGAACTGTCAGTTCTTTTTTTACCACCTTTATAGTCACGGCGTCTTTCTGATATTTCTTTGTGATATCCAGAATCGCCTTTGGCATTGTGGCTGAAAAAAGAACTACCTGGCGTTCCTGAGGAATATATTCCAATACTTTTTCAATATCTTCCCGGAATCCCATATTCAGCATTTCATCAGCTTCGTCCAGCACAATGGTATTCACATGATCGCAGCGGATAGTCCTTCTTCTTAAATGATCCATCACCCGCCCCGGAGTTCCCACAATAATCTGGGCGCCCCCTTTGAGAGAACGGATCTGTTTGGAAATCTCCTGTCCCCCGTATACAGGCAGTATCTTGATTCCGTGCATATACTTTGCCAGATTGCGTATCTCATTGGATACCTGAATGGCCAGTTCTCTGGTGGGACATAAAACAATCGCCTGCGTCTTCTTAAAATGGGGTTCCACTTTCTGCAGCAGCGGAATGCCGAAAGAAGCCGTTTTTCCCGTTCCCGTCTGAGCCTGTCCGATCACGTCCCTGCCGCTTAATACAGCCGGAATGGATTTTGCCTGGATCGGTGTTGCTTCCTCAAATCCCATTTCCGTAACAGCACGCAGTATCTGGGGATATAATTCCAAATCTTCAAATCTTACTGTTTCCATATCTTTATCCTTTCCAATAAAAAAGCGCCCGCAATTATAAATTTGCGAAACGCTGATAATATTAAACCATCAAAATTTCAGTATTGCCTGCTTATCATAACAGAGACTGTTTTGGAAGTCAAATACATTTCCACTCCACCCCCTGTTCCCGAAGCCGGTCCATCCAGGCCGGATCCTCAATAAGTCTCTCCTTCTCTTTCCTGGTCATCCCCTTGATCCTGGCCTCCCTGCTCATAGCCTGGTGCTTTGTCTCAGACACTTCCAGATATACCAGTTCCACAGGGCCTCTTCCTTTTGTATACTTGGCCCCTTTCCCTTCCTGATGCTGCCGTAATCTTTTCCGGATATCATTGGTCCATCCGGTATAAAGAGTATTGTCCCGGCATTTTAAAATATACGTAAAATTCATTGTATTCTCCTTCTATGTATCCCCACCGGCGCCCGTATGTTTTACACAGGCGCCGGCTGACAGTCGGATCTATAATAAAGCAATCGAAAGAACAGTATCTTTCCCACAGCAGCGATCCCTTTTGGAATCTCCGCCAAATCTGCCGGGCCTGCCGGCTCAAGTAAAAAATTCGATTGCGGATCTTGACGTGTATCTAATATATTATACACCAAAATCCGTCGGCTGTGTCTGTCCAAGTCTTTTTGCCTGAGTCCTATTCCAGATAATTCATAGGATTTACCGGATCTTCCTCTTTTGTCATGGCAAAATACAGATTGCTGCCCTCTGTACTGTAATATTTTGTAGGTTCTGCAATATATCCGATCACTTCTCCTTTTTCTACCATATCACCTTTTTTCCACTTGACTTCTTTCAGCTGTCCGTACTGCGCTCCGTATCCGTTCCCAAGGTCCGCCGCTACCGTCAGGCCGGTAGTTTCGTTTGTAGAAATATCTGTGATCCTGCAGTCCGCCGCCGCCAGCACTTTCGTATTCACCGCGCTCTCAATGATCACTGCCGGATTGTATTTATACTGATCCAGCGTAGCAAAATATACAGTCTTATCCATGCTGTAATTCATAAGTACATTTCCCTGGACCGGCCAGCTGATCTTGGTATTCCTGTCAAAAGTCAGTGTCTTCTGAGAAGCGGCGGTTTCTTTTGCCGGCTGTTCCTTTTCCTCCTGCTTCTGTTCCTGCTCTTTGGTATCTTCTGTTTCACCGGTTTTTACGTTCTGCGTTTTCCCGTCACTTTTCTGTTCTTCTTCCTGTGCGATGGTTTCTACCGATTCCGGTTCTTCTCTTTCTCCGGCTTCTTCTCTCTCTTCTGTCTGAGCCGTCTGATACCGTTCCTGCTCCGGTTTATTTGTATTTTTATAGTAGAGTCCTGCCATTGCCACCACTGCGGTCAGAGCAATGACGCCTGCTGCCAGATATGATCTTTGTTTTTGTCTGAAAGATTTCCTGTTGTTCTTCATTTTCCTCACCATCCGCTTTTAAAATATGTCTGTTCTCAGGGATAGCTTTGCCGAAAATTCCATTTTTTATACAACAGGTTTTTATTTTTCTATCCGGATATCCTGATAATAATAATTCAGGATTTCTCTGTAATCCTTTCCCTCCTTTGCCATTTCATTCGCTCCGTACTGGCTCATTCCAAGACCATGTCCCAGCCCTTTTACCGTAATCCTCACTCTTCCCTCAAGCTGAGAAAAATAAAAGCATGCAGACGGCAGTCCCAGCGCCGCTCTCACTGCCTCTCCGTTCAATGTAATTTCTCCGTACTGTATTTTTGTCACATAACCGGCACTGTCTCTTTCCTGGATCTTCAGGCTGTCCGGCAGTTTTTCTGGATCTACTTTTTCCTTCTCCAGCAAAGGTTCCAATTTCCCGGCCATTTCTTTCTTTTCCATATAGACAATGGTCAGATACTCTTCCGCTTTAATATCCTGGCTGCTGTCAACACTGGCCAGATAGGTCTTGTCCTCCTGACCGGGCACTTCCGCCGCGTTTCTTGTGCGCCTGCTGCTGACTGCATGATAGGCGGCGTCAATAGGTTCGCCTTTACAGGTAAGGATTTCTCCTCTGGTATCTTCTACGCAGAATGTGATCCTGTCCAGATTTTCTTTCAGATTGTCCTCATTTTCTTTTATTTCCATATCCGGATCCCGATACAGGTTTGTCCGGGCGATCACCGCCTGGGCTTTCAGTGCTTCCGTCTCATAGCTTCCCGGCATCTCCTCAGATACAAGGCGGATGACCTTTTTTTCCGTATCAGAAAGTTCCCTTCCGGCAAAGCCGGACAGCAGCCCCTCTCCCTGGAAATAAATCGTCAGCAGACAGGGGACAAAAAGGATTAAAATAAAAACCGCGCCATAGAGTTTCAACTTTTCTTTCATGTTCTACTCTATGACGCGTTTTTTATATTATGCCTTGATTTTTTCACCAATAATATTGGAAAGCCGCGCAAACTCTTCCAGCGTCAGCGCTTCTCCCCGCACCGTAAGAGGTCTTCCCAGTTCCTCTATGGCTCCCTCGATCTGTTCTTTGTCCAGCGGGATAGTCCCGGCGTTTTTCAGTCCGTTCACAAGAGTCTTCCTGCGCTGGTTAAAAGACGCCCGGATCAGATCAAACATCAATTTTTCATCTTCCACCTCTACCGGCGGTTTTTTATGTCCGGTCAGCCGGATGACCGCGGATCCCACCTTGGGTCTTGGCATAAAACAGTTAGGCGGTACGTTTGCCACGATCTCAGGCAGAGCGTAATACTGCACTGCCAGAGATAACGCTCCGTAGTCCTTGGATCCCGGTCCGGTCTTCATCCGGTCCGCAACTTCCTTCTGGACCATGATAGTAATACTGTCCACCGGAACCCCGCTTTCAAATAACCCCATGATAATGGGCGTAGTAATATAATAAGGCAGATTTGCCACTACTTTTATGGGTTTCCCGGCATTTTTCTCCACAGCCAGACGCCTGATATCCAGTTTCAGGATATCCTGGTTGATCACTTCCACATTGTGGTATTCCTGCAGAGTATCTTCCAAAATGGGGATCAGCGCCCGGTCGATCTCCACTGCCGTTACTTCCCTTGCCGCCTCGCACAGATACTGGGTCATCGTCCCGATCCCCGGTCCGATTTCCAGTACAAAGTCTTCCTTCGTTACTCCCGCTTCCCGGATGATCTTTTCCAGAACATGAGGATCGATAAGAAAATTCTGTCCATATTTTTTCTGAAATACAAAATGATATTTATTTAAAACCGCAATGGTTTCCTGCGGATTTCCCAGTTTTGCCATGCTTTTCCCTTTCCCCTGACAAAATCCATCCTTTTGTCAGGATTCTGCTGCGCCGGCTTTGCGGAACAGTCTTGTGGCGTTTTCAGTTGTGATGCTTATAACCGCTTCTCTGGAAAGACCTTTCAGTTCTCCGATCTTTTCCGCCACCAAAGGCAGATACAAAGAAGAATTTCTCTTTCCTCTGTAAGGCTCCGGCGCCATATAGGGGCAGTCGGTTTCCAGCAGGATCTTTTCCGCAGGAATGGCTTCCACTGCCTCCTTCAGTTTTCTGGCGTTTTTGAAGGTAACTACCCCGCCTACTCCAATGTAATATCCCATTTTGACATATTCCAGCGCCATTTCTTCGGAATAGGAATAACAGTGGATTACTCCCCGGATCCCCTTTTGGGAAGCCTCTTTCATGATCTCCATCGTATCCTGAGCCGCGTCTCTGGAATGAATAATCACCGGAAGGCCTGTCCGCTCTGCCAGTTCCAGCTGACGCCGGAACCAGTATTTCTGCTGTTTTCGGATCTCCGGATCTTTTTCCCAGTAATAATCCAGGCCGATCTCTCCCACAGCAACGGTCTTCGGATGAGCAGCCATTTCTTCGATCCACTTCAGGCTTTCCTCGTTCAGGCCGCTGATATCGCTGGGATGGACTCCCAGGGCGCCGTATATAAAATCATAGGTTTCCATCAGCTTTACAGTCTCTTTGCATGATTCCACCGAAGATCCTACATTGATGATGGTTCCGATTCCATTTTCTTTCATAGAAGCAAGAAGCTGTTCTCTATCCGGATCAAATCTCTCGCTTTCATAATGGGCATGACTTTCAAAAATCATCTTCCGCCTCCGTTTACGCGATCTCAGCGCCTGATGGCATATCTTTTTCCGGTGTCATCAAAGCCAGATTTCCGTTTTCGTCTTCTGCGCACAAAAGCATTCCTTCCGAAAGAACGCCTGCCAGTTTCGCAGGTTTCAGATTAACCAGCACCATTACTTTTTTGCCCACCATTTCTTCCGGAGTGTAGTATTTCTTAATGCCGGATACGATTTGTTTTACCTGAGAGCCGATCTTTACCTGGGAACAGAGGAGTTTTTTCGATTTTTTCACTTCCTCGCAGGCAATGATCTCTCCTACCTGGAACTGCATTTTTGTAAAATCATCATAGGTGATCTCATCTTTCGGTTCGATATCAATTCCTTTTTCTTCCGGCTTTTCAGCTGCCTTTACTTCCTGATCCTTCTGTGAAGGATGAAGCTGTTCTACTTTTTCCATCACTTCTTTGATATCCAGACGGGCAAAAAGGATTTCCGGTTTTTCCGTTACTTTCGTTCCGCTTTCATACAGGCCGAAAGTGCTTAAGTCTTCAAAATCCCTGTCTTTTCCGTTTACCTGATCCAGGATTTTTCTGGAAGTCCCAGGCATGAAGCTCTTCAGCAGACTGGCGCCGATACAGATACTTTCCGTCAGGTTATAAAGGACTGTAGCCAGTCTGTCCTGCTTGTTTTCATCTTTTGCCAGCACCCATGGGGTTGTTTCATCAATATATTTGTTGCAGCGTCTGAACAGGGCGAATACTTCCGTAATGGCATCCGCTACACGCAGATTTTCCATTTTTTCCGCCACACGTCCTTTTGTGCCTGTCACAAAAGCTTTCAGATCCGCGTCTACTGTATCTTTTACTCCTTTATCGCAGACTTCACCGCCAAAATATTTGTTACTCATGGAAATAGTCCGGTTTACAAGATTGCCCAGGGTATTGGCCAGATCAGAATTGATCCGCTCTACCAGCAGTTCCCAGGAGATCACGCCATCATTATCATAAGGCATTTCGTGAAGGACAAAATATCGGACAGCATCCACTCCAAACATTTCCACCAGATCGTCGGCATACAGAACATTTCCTTTGGATTTGCTCATTTTTCCGTCTCCCTGGAGCAGCCACGGATGACCGAATACCTGTTTCGGCAGGGGCAGATCCAGAGCCATCAGAAAGATCGGCCAGTAAATCGTATGGAAGCGGATAATGTCCTTTCCGATCAAATGAAGATCCGCCGGCCAGTTTTTCTTAAACAGGTCGCTGGAATTTCCGTCCGCGTCATATCCGATTTTTGTAATATAGTTAGTGAGCGCGTCCAGCCATACATATACCACATGTTTCGGGTCAAAATCCACCGGAATTCCCCAGGAAAAAGAGGTTCTGGATACGCACAGATCCTGCAGGCCCGGAAGAAGGAAGTTGTTCATCATTTCATTTTTTCTGGACACCGGCTGAATAAATTCCGGATGTTCGTTAATATACTGGATCAGCCGGTCCGCGTATTTGCTCATTTTAAAGAAATAAGCCTCTTCTTTCGCCGGCTGCACTTCCCTGCCGCAGTCCGGACATTTGCCGTCCACAAGCTGGGATTCCGTAAAGAAAGACTCGCAGGGGGTACAATAAAGTCCTTCGTAATATCCTTTGTAAATATCTCCCTGTTCATAGAGTTTTTTAAAGATCTTCTGTACCTGTTTTTCATGATCCTCATCTGTAGTACGGACAAAATTGTCATAAGATGTATCCATCAGATCCCAGATCCGTTTGATTTCCCCGGCTACCCGGTCTACAAACTCTTTTGGGGTCACGCCCTGCTCCTGGGCTTTCAGTTCGATCTTCTGTCCGTGTTCGTCAGAACCGGTCTGGAAATACACGTCATAGCCTTCCTGTCTTTTATAACGGGCAATTGCGTCCGCCAGAACGATTTCGTAGGTATTTCCAATATGAGGCTTGCCTGAAGTATAGGCAATGGCTGTTGTCAGATAATATTTTCCTTTACATTTCTTGCACATGCTCTTCTCTCTCCTTTATGAAATAAAAAACTCCCGTCCTTTAAAAGGACGAGAGCCGTAATCCCGTGTTACCACCTTAATTCGCTGCTGCCTTGCGGCAGCAACCTCTGCAGGTATCCATTTCAATACCCTGCGCTGTAACAGGCGCTCCTGTCAGGACTTATCCCGGATACATGTCCTTTAAACTTTTTTAACTTTCTTGGACATCCTTCCGCAGTTCATTCCTGCCACTCCAAAGCCATCTTCTATCTGCTTTCCGCTCGTTTCTCTCAGCCATGAAAACGTCTCTGTCAGCTTCTGTCAGATATACTTTCTTTTTCTCAGTGTTTATATATGAATCTGTACAAATCCTATCACAGCCTTTTCCAAAAGTCAAATATCCTTCTTTGTTTTTCATTCAAACGATTCCACAGAAAGCGTCACGTAAAATGCCGTCCCTTTTCCCGGCGTACTCTCCACCCGGATCTCTCCGCCCAGAATTTCCAAAACCCTTTTTACCAAGGCCAGTCCCAGGCCATTTCCCTCTGAGGCGTGCGATTCGTCCGCCTGGTAAAATTTATCAAAAATATGGGCTTCCTGTTTCTTTTCAATCCCCGGTCCGTTATCTTCAATTTTTACCGTCAGTTTGTTTTTCTCCTTTCGGGAACACAGAAAAATCCGCCCTCCTTTAGGTGTAAACTTGACAGCGTTTGAAATCAGATTATTCCAGACAATATCCAGCAGGTCATCGTCGGAGCACAATATAATATCCTCCACATCAATTGTAAAATCAATCCCTTTTTCTTCCCACTGGCTCATATACCCCAGCGCGCATCTCCTCAGCTGCTCCCCTATGGGATATGAATGCTTTACCGGACGGACCTCCTGATTTTCCAGTTTATTCAATTTCAGAATATTGGATATCATCCTGCTGAGCGTCTGGGTAGCCCGGATGACAGTGCCTGCGTATTCTTTTCTGCGCAAAGCGTCAAGTTCCGGATCTTTCAGAGCCATGGAATAGCATTGGATCACAGACAGGGGGGATTTTAATTCATGAGAAACATTTGATATAAAATCATTTTTCAATATTTCTGTACTCTGGAGTTCCCTTGCCATTGTGTTGAAATCTTCGATCAATACTTCGATTTCATCTTTTCTTCCGTCCTTCCTGATGGGACTCAGACGAATAGAAAAATCACCTTCCGCCACCTGTTTGGCGGCTTTCGCCACCATCCGCAGAGGTTTCCCGTAAATCTGCTTTTGCACCACACTGAATAAAATTGTAAGGATCAGTCCCGTAAAAAACAAATAAAAAACAATAACACTTATCATTACTCCTTTATTCTCCCCCAGTCCCTTTATGATAAAATACTGGGCAATAATAAGACAATACAGAATCAGATACAGGATCAGCAGAACCTTCCAGCTGATAAACGGAGCGTTAATACGCTGATCCTGCTTCTGTTTTTTCTGAAATTTCATCACTCCCGGTCTCCTTTACGGTTCTTTTATAACGGCTTTGTATCCGAATCCATGTACTGTAACTATTTCAAAACTGTCGCATCCTTCAAATTTTTTGCGCAGCTTTGTAATATAAACATCTACGCTGCGCAGACTGCTTTCGCTGGCGGAGGCCCAGTATTCGTTCAGCAGTTCGCTTCTCGTAAAAATTTTTTTCGGATAAGACAGCAGCTTATACAGGATCTGAAATTCTTTCGGCATAATCGCAATCTCTTCTCCATCCACAAAAGCTGACATTTCATCTCTGATCAGCAGCAGTTTTCCGATTTTCAGCTCATTTCTGCTGTTAATCTGCGAACGCTGCAGCAGGGCGTTCACACGCAGAAGCAGTTCTTCCAGATCAACAGGCTTTACCATATAGTCATCAATCCCCGCTCCAAATCCCCTTTTTTTCGATACGGTATCATCCAGAGCAGAAACAAACAGGATCGGAATATTGGCATCTGTTTCTCGTACTGTCTGCGCAAAATCAATCCCGTTTACTTTTGGCATCATAATATCAGATATGAGCAGATCATATGTTTTTTTATACAGCAAATCATAGGCCTCTTTCGGATTCAGGCAGCCTTCCGCCTGAAAATGATTCTTATTCAGATATTCACAAACAATCTGATTAAATCGGATATCGTCTTCCACTACAAGAATATGATTCACCTGTGCTTCCTCCTTTTTCCTGAAATATCTCTGAGTTTCAACGGAGATTCCGTAGTATTATAACATGCTCAGATAAATATTTCCTCTGATCATCAAGTCTGATCCGAAGGCAGACATTTTCTGAAATGATATCCGTAAATGGCAAACGTTACCGCTCTGACAAAAGCTTTGGGCCGTTTTTTAATTGTCCAGCTCAGCAGACTCCAGAATTCTTTCCTATATCGGTCCTTAATCCCTAAGAAGAAACAGGCTCTGAAAAACGCAGACACATCCCCGGCTGTTACATTCTGTTTATGAAGATTCCTGGGCCTGTAATTTTTCAAAAATATCTTTACTCGCCTGTAAAAATTCGGGGGGTCGTAAATACTCCGGACTACCTGTTTATACCCTGCCAGCAGTTTATTTATTTCCATCTTCGGAACAATATTTGTATTTGTTTCCGTATTGATCCCGGTAAACTCGCTTTTCAGTCTCCCTTCTTTTTTCATTCTCTCATACAATTTTGTTCCCGGAGGGGCTGTCAGCAGACCAACCATAGCGGTAACGATCCCGCTTTTCTGGATGAATCGGTACATAGTTTTAAAAATTGACTCTTTTTCATGATCAAATCCCAGTATAAATCCACCCTGAACCTGCATTCCATGCTGCTGGATACGCTTTACGCACTCCAGCAGATTTCTCTGGCGATTCTGTACCTTCTCGCATTCATCCAGGCAGTCCTGATCCACTGTCTCTATTCCGATAAAAACATTATCAAACCCTGCCTGGGCCATAAGTTTCATCAATTCTTCATCATCAGAAAGATTTATAGATACTTCTGTAAAAAAGGTAAAAGGATATTTATGCTTTTTCATCCATCGGGTCATGCCCGGCAGGATTTCTTCTTTCAGCTGCTTTTTATTTCCAATAAAATTGTCGTCTACAAAAAAGATGCCGCCCCTCCATCCGGTGTTATATATGGCTTCCAGTTCCCCTATTACCTGCATAAATGATTTTGTTCTGGGACGGTTTCCAAACAGGGATACAATATTGCAGAATTCACAATGAAAAGGGCATCCTCTGGAATACTGCAGAGTCATCATCGCATATTTTTCCTGCTTTAACAAATCCCAGCGGGGAATAGGAGTACTGCTCAGCGGCGGAAAGGATCTGGTGCCATATATATGTTTTGGCTTCTGTTTTTTCAGGTCTTCCAGAAATTCCGGTATACAGACCTCTCCTTCATATAAAAGCAGATGATCCACCTGGTCATATTTTTCCGGTTCCGTAGAAAAAAGAGGTCCTCCGCCTATTGTTTTTTTACCTGCCGCCTGACATCTTTCAAGGACTTTTTTTACAGAATCCTGCTGTATATTCATTGCGCTGATCAGAACATAATCCGCCCATTGTATGTCTTTGTCCTTCAAAGGTTCCACATTCATGTCCACCAGCTTCAGCGTCCATTCTTCCGGAAGCATAGCCGCTACAGTAAGGATTCCTAATGGAGGCAGGTTGGATTTTTTATGAATGAACTCCAGCGCATATTTAAAACTCCAAAATGTCACCGGATATTCCGGATAAACCAGCAATACTTTCATTTTTTCACCATTCCTTTATCTGTATTTTGAATGCTATTATAAAGAAGCCCCTTTAATGCTTTTTTATCCAATTGTTAATGAAATACTAAAATTGCTATGTTCCTGATTTCCTTTCTTTTCGGCAGTCTGCCGGCATTTTTTTATTTTCGGGACAAACTTTGACAATTATTTCAATAAATTTGTGCTACAATACTAGAGAATGGTACAAAGGAGGTTTTTTTATGATTTTGTATTTTACAGGTACAGGCAACAGCCGCTATGTTGCGGATTATCTGTCAAAGCTGACGGATGATGAGCTGGTCTGTATCAATGATTATTTAAAAGAAAATAAAAAAGGCGAAACATTTACATCAAACCGCCCGTTTGTTTTTGTTACGCCGGTTTACGCATGGAGAATCCCCAGGATTGTATCCATGTTTATTGCTTCCAATAAATTTGTCGGAAATCAAAAAGCATATTTTGCCGTAACGTGCGGAGACAGCATCGGGAACGCGGAAAAGTACATACGAAGGCTCTGCGATATCAAAGGCTTTCATCATATGGGAACCGCGCAGATCCGTATGCCGGAAAATTATCTTGCCATGTTCAACGTACCGGATGAATCCACATGTAATAAGATTATCAAAAACGCTTCTTATCCTATTCGGAAACTGGCGGATTCCATCAACAGCGAAGGCACTCTTGCCCCGGTAAAAGCTTCCATTGCGGGAATAGTGGAAAGCGGCATTGTAAACGGTCTTTTCTATAAATTCCAGATAAAGACCAGCGGTTTCCACGTAACAGATAAATGTACACGGTGCCGGAAATGCGAAGAAGTCTGTCCTTTGAATAATATTTCATTTCTGGACAACCGTCCTGTGTGGGGCAACGAGTGCACCCACTGTATGGCCTGCATCTGCCGCTGTCCCGCAGAAGCCATCGAATACAAAAAGGCCTCCCTGGGACGAAGACGATATACAAATAACAAAGAAGTCACTTTATGATCTTCTTGCTGACAGCTCCATCGGATCCCCAAATATCATATACTTTTCAAAAAAAGCAGGAGATACAAATGTATGCCCTGCTTTTTCTTATGAATACCTATGGAATCCCAGTTGGTCCAAAAGGAAGGATGTTTCGCCCTATTGGAAGAAGTGTCTCCCCGGTTATTGACTTATACAGATAATTTTTATATTATATATTATATATCATAAATACGTTAAAAACCCTGTGCTATTCACGGGTTTCGTGATCTGATGATCACTTATATCAAACAAATAGGAGGTAAGATTATGGCAGATAAATTTTATGCCAAAGGTCCGGGAAACAACGGTTACATCAAGAATCTTGAAGTACTCTCCTTCTGCGGATGGGACAACAAAAGCGCAGCTTTCCAGATGCAGCTTTACAGGACAGAAGCCGGAAAATATTATATTTACGGCTCCGGTTTCGGAGGTATCAAAGGTGCCAGCGTTGTGATCGCCGAGGTAACAGATCCGGAGCATCCGAGATTTGTAAACAGAATGTTTGCGTGTGATCCTGACGAATATCCTACAACTACGATTTCCAAAGTCCAGGTTGCTGAGGATAAACTGATCTGCGCTATGACAGCAGGATCCGGTCCAGACGCGCTGGTTGATCAGGGCGACGGCAAACCGGTAAAATCCCTGACAGGCATCTACATTTACTCCCTGAAAGAAGATCCGGAAAATCCGAAATTCCTGGGTTACTGGGACTGTGGAGTACCAAACTCCATCGGCGTTCATCGTTTTATGTATAATGGAGGTCCTTACTGCTATCTTTCCTGCGAAGCAGACCGCTTTGAGGGAATGATCATGCGTATCGTAGATATCTCTGATCCCGCCAACCCGAAGGAAGTGGGCAACTGGTGGTCTCCGGAACAGTTCGTAGACGGTTATCCGGGCAGAACAGTAGATCACTCCGCTCCTCACGTTCCGTCCTTCATGGACAAAGGCTGGATGCATGGACCGCCATTCCGTCGTGACGATGGCATCATGGTATGCGGTTACTGCGGAGACGGACTTTATGTACTGGATACTACAGATGTTACCAGACCGAAATGCCTGGGCAATCTGAAATTTATGCCCGCATTTTCCAGTCATCTGGCAGGTGCCCGTACACATACAGCACTTCCGCTGCCGGGACGTGATCTGGTAGTAGTAACAAACGAAGGCGAAAGATTCCAGTTCTTCCCCAAGGGATCTATCAAAGAAGCTCAGGCAATGAACAATCTTCACATGGTTGACATCAGTGATCCTACAAAACCGACACTGGTGGCAGAATTTCCTTATCCGGAAGTTCCGGAAGATTTCCCATATCCGAACTTCAACGTTATGAATCTGGAATGCCAGGGTCCTTTCGGTCCCCACAACCTTCATGAGCCAATGAGCAACAAACCGTGGCTGGAGCAGAGAGGCGATCTTGTTTACTGCTGCTACTTTGCAGCCGGACTTCGTATCTTTGATGTATCCGATCAGTATTACATCAAAGAGCTTGCATATTTTATCCCGCCAAACCCGAACAAGACATCCGAAGAATCCTTCTTCCCTGGTCTTCCGGGTCCGAGAAACGCAATGACAGAAGACTGCTGCGTTGACGACAGAGGATATATTTATGTAACATGCTTTGACGATGGATTCTATATCTTAAAGAAAACTATCGATATGTAAAATCTGAAAAAGGGACCCTAAAGTCCCATTAATAAAAAAACTGCAGTACGAAAATATTTCGTGCTGCAGTTTTTTATCTGTCCCTCCTCCCCTCAATACATTGACATAGTGTCAGTAAATGTGTATAATATTTTTATTGACACAGTGTCAGAAATACATTTGAAACAAGGAGGCACCGGCAGATATGGAATATACAAAACTTGGAACTACAGATATCACAGTATCAAAACTCTGCGTAGGCTGCATGAGTTTCGGCAAGGCAGGTACCCTTCATGACTGGACTGTAGACGAAACAGAAACAAGAGAACATCGTAAAACACGCTCTGGCAGAAAAATACGGCGTAAAAATGCAGCAGATCGCTCTGGCCTGGGAATGGGCAAAGGGCGTAGCTTCTCCGATTATAGGAGCTACAAAAGCATCCCATTTTGACGATGCTGCAGGGGCCTTTTCCGTAAAACTTACCGGGGAAGATATCGAATTTCTGGAAGAGCCCTATATTCCCCACAGAATCGTTGGAGCAATAAACGCAAATCCCCCGGAAGGCGTTAAGCTTCTGGATGAAAAGAAATAAATATTTTGCAGTTTTTCTGTCTATTTCTGATATACTTTCTTTTGCTTATTCATGACAATATGCTGCAAAGCAGTCCCGAAGCTCAGAATACTCCCAAATGATCCAGCAGGATCCTGGTTCCGATAAGAATAAGAATCACGCCTCCGGCCACTGCAGCTTTCTTTTTGAACCTGCTGCCGAATATATTTCCGACAAATACACCGAACACGCAGAGTATAAATGTCACAATGCCTATGATCCCGGATGCTTCCAGGATCCGCACCTGCAGGAAGGCAAAGGTGATCCCCACAGCCAGGGCGTCGATACTGGTGGCAATGGCCATTAGGAACAGTTCTTTGATATCTAAAACGCTTTCTGTTTTTTCCACGCATTCCTCATCTTTTTCTCTCACTGCTTCCAGGATTGTTTTCAATCCCAGAAATGCCAGCAGGCCAAAGGCGATCCAGTGATCCACAGACTGGATATAGCTTTCAAACTGTCTGCCGAGAGCCCAGCCGATCACAGGCATTATAAACTGAAATCCTCCGAAAAATGCCGCAATGATCACACAATGCAGACGATTGATCTTTGTCATTCCAAGTCCTTTGCATATAGACACCGCAAATGCGTCCATAGCCAGTCCGATTCCGATCAGTATAAATTCAATCACGCTCATTCTTATTTCTCCTTACAGTCCTTTTTCTTTTGTCTCCCAGAAATTCCTTTCCTGGGCAATAAAAAACGAGACCCACTATGCCCGTTTCAGGCATACATGAGTCTCATTTATTAAAATTTGCCAGGTTTTTACTGGGGTATAAAGCCCCATAACCAGTATGTTGACAAATCACACATTCGTGCAAACTACTCCCTCAAGAAGCTTTTTTTACTATATAGTTAATGATAAAATTTGTCAACTTGTTTTTATACTATTTTTTGTTTCCAGTTGCATTCGCCTTTATTTGTTCATCAAACCTTTCCCGGCATCCCATGCCTGTCCCACTTTGTCTTTGGAAACATAATATCCGAACTGAAACTGGTCAAAGATCAAAGCGTTCAGTTTTGACGGATCCACTTTTCCGTTTTCCGAAAGAACAGATTCCTCGGCGGCTGTATTGACGATCCTTCCGATAATTGCGTAAATATTTTCCGTCTGGACTACTTCCGCCAGTTCACATTCCATAACAACCGGAAATTCATCGATCACAGGGGCGTTCACAAACTGGCTTTTTACAGCAGTATAGCCTGTACGCTCAAATTTATCCGGCATGTTATTGCCTGTGGCGATACCGAAGAAATCCGCTGCCTCCATATGGGCCTGATCCGCAAGGCTGACTGTGAATGCTTTTGTTTTCAGGATATTCTGGGTTGTCTTGTGACCTTCACTGATAAACAGGGCAATTTTATCTGATCCGCAGATCATTCCCCACGCAGCGTTCATTACATTTACTTTTCCCTCTTCGTCATATGCCGCAACCATCAGCACCGGCATCGGATAAACCGCCTGTACCACGCCTAAATTTTTCTTCATTTCCCTATGGCCTCCTTTATAAACAGATTTTCAAAAATGTCTGTAATATAACTATACCTCTCTAAATAGAAAAAACAAGTACGCACATTCAGGTGAGATACTTTCTCCAGGTATAGTCAGAGAAACAGTCAAATTTTTGTTAATTTTCCCATTTTTTATATGCTATTCTTCTTTTCATGCTATACTGAAAATACATAGTCTGTACATATCAGGACTCAAAACAAAATCTTTAAGGAGGGAATCATATGGAAAATTTAGAAAACAGGATCCGTAGACTGGAAGATCTGGCGGAAATCGAGCAGCTTTTAAACAAATATATCTATATGCTCACTACGATGGATTTTGACAATATTTTTGATGAATGCTTTTCTCAAACACGGGATGACGTATCTATTCAGGCTTCCGACAGCGGCGTTTATATTGGCCGGGAACATATCAAAGACAGATTCTTTGCCAAATTTATGGGTTTTCTGAAGGAAGTACCCGGCGCTTTTACCATGCATCTGGCCTGCAATCCGGTCATTGAACTGTCACCGGATGGAAACCGCGCCCGTTCTGTGGCTTTGTCTCCGGGATGCGCTACAGATCCCCAGGTTCGGGATGCGCTCTGGATATGGGGTACGTTTTCCGATGAATACATCCGCGAAAACGGGAAATGGAAGATCCTTCACCACGCTTTCATTCCTTTATTCCGGACTCCTTATGAAAAAGGCTGGACAAAGCAGGCGGTAGGCACTCAGCTGTCCAAAGTATCCGGAGAGATGGCGGACGCCCCTTCCCAGTTCTGGAACCCCTATGATATCAGCAAATCCGGCGATGAGCTCTGGGCTACCCTGCCGGATATCCGTTCCCTAAAAAAATTTGACTGATCCAGGCAATCTCCCGTTTCCGAAAATCCCAATGGCATCTGAATCAGCTGAATTTTAACCGCAAATTGTTGACAAATAATTTTTTATCAACTATAATACGCCTATCTGAACAGATACAGACAAATGCGTTGATCGAAACAAGTACGCATAAGCGAAACATACAGAAAGCTGCCGGGTGATGAGAGGCGCATGGGAAACTTATGGGGAATACATTCGGGAGCATCGCACCGAACAGAGATCTCAGTAGGCTGCGACGGCATGCAACCGTTAACATGCAGGGGTATTGCAGGATACCCGCTAAGGTTTCCGTTGTGAGGCGGAGATAAACAAAGGTGGTAACACGGGATATTGACTCTCGTCCTTTTATGGACGAGAGTTTTTTTATTTTTATCAGGAGGAGATTACAATGACAGTTTATGACGAATTAGTAGCCCGGGGACTGATCGCCCAGGTAACAGATGAAGAAGAAATCAAAGAACTTATCAACAACGGAAAAGCTACTTTTTATATCGGCTTTGATCCTACCGCCGACAGCCTCCATGTGGGACACTTTATGGCGCTGTGCCTTATGAAACGTCTGCAGATGGCAGGCAACCGTCCCATCGCGCTGATCGGTGGAGGCACCGGCATGGTCGGCGATCCTTCCGGCCGTACGGATATGAGACAGATGATGACAGTGGAAACCATCCAGCACAACTGCGACTGTTTCAAAAAACAAATGGAACGGTTTATTGATTTTTCCGATGGCAAAGCGTTGATGGTAAACAACGCGGACTGGCTGATGAATCTGAATTATATTGAACTGCTCCGGGAAGTGGGCCCCCATTTTTCCGTAAACCGCATGCTCACCGCGGAATGCTACAAACAGAGAATGGAACGGGGACTGAGCTTTCTGGAATTCAACTACATGATCATGCAGAGTTATGATTTTTATGAATTATACCAAAGATACGGATGCAATATGCAGTTCGGCGGCGATGACCAGTGGTCCAACATGCTGGGCGGTACGGAACTGATCCGCCGTAAACTGGGCAAAAACGCTTACGCCATGACCATTACCCTGCTTTTAAATTCCGAAGGCAAAAAAATGGGAAAAACTCAGTCCGGCGCCGTATGGCTGGATCCAAACAAAACTTCTCCATTTGAATTTTACCAGTACTGGAGAAATGTAGGAGACGCGGACGTATTAAAATGCCTGCGTATGCTTACCTTCCTTCCTCTGAAACAGATTGATGAAATGGATAAATGGGAAGGCAGTCAGTTAAATACAGCGAAAGAAATCCTTGCTTTTGAACTGACCAAACTTGTTCACGGTGAGGAAGAAGCCGCAAAGGCTCAGGAAAGCGCAAGAGCCTTATTCAGCGGCGGAAATGCCTCTGACATGCCCACTGCCGAGATCACAGAAGAGGATCTTCGGGACGGGAAAATAGATATTATGGGAATACTGGCCGCTTCCGGCCTGTGCGCAAGCCGTTCAGAAGCCCGCCGTGCCGTACAGCAGGGAGGCGTATCTGTAAACGGTGAAAAAGTAACTGATATTTCTACTGCTTATTCTCCGGAAGATATACAGAAAGAAGATTTCATTTTAAGAAGAGGGAAAAAGAGCTATAAAAAAATAATTTTTAAATAAAATATGGAAAAGGTATTGATTTTTTCCTGATTATAATTTATATTAGTAGTTGCAGAATACTGTTAATCTAATGTAACTATTAATTAACAGCATGAAAAGTGTCTAAAGCAACGACAGGAAAACACGATCTGAAGCATCCCCAACCAATCTGCTTCGGATCGTGTTTTTCCATTTTATCAATATTCAATTTGTCTGTTATCTGTTTTTTACAGAGGACTTTTGCTGTTGTAGAAAGGTGTCAGCCCGCCGATTCCTGTATGATAGGTCAGCGGATATTTCTGCCTGTAACGAATGAATCCTCTTCCGTATTCATCATCACGCATCATAGTGATAATCTCCTGACGTTTTCCATAAGCAATCTCATTAATATAAAACAGATACTGGATTTCCACCCATTTCGCCATTCCTTCATATACTTCCAGCAGATTTCTGGCTCCATACTGTCTTTTCAGAAGTCTGTCGTTCCAGTTTACATACTGCCAGATATGAGTCAGTTCATGAGCCATTGTAGCCACTGCGGCAATTTTGGGAGAACCGTTTTCAATATACAGAGAAAATCCTTCCTTATCTCTCCGGGCAAAACCCAATACTCTCGGATCGAACTCCGGCGTCGGCACCAGACGCATACCTGTCATTTTCGCGATCTTTTTAGCGTTTACCATACGCACAGTAACCGGAATATTCAGATTGATTCCAAAAAATGCCTCCATATTCCGATGTACGGTTTTATACAGCCGTTTAAACTGCTCCTCTGTACGCAGGGCAGAATTGGTGCACTGGAGACAGCGTTCCAGACCGCTGTCCAGTACCTCGTATTCCACTCCTGTAATAACCGCCGCGCAGAAGTCACAGTAATGTACCCCTTTTCTGTCAGGCCTGTAGTCATCTTCCACATGAAAGGCATTTTCTTCGCTTTCTCTTGCCTGCTCCAGTGGATTTTCCCCAAGTCCGAACTGTTCCAGATACGCGATGGTTCCGTCTACATCCAGGCTTTTTTCCGTCTCCTGTCCGCCGAAATACAGAAAATTATGTTCCTGATAAGGTGTTTTCTTTTCGTTAGTTTCCGATGTTTCCATTGTTTCCACTGTCTTCACCTTCCTTTTCTGTATTTTCTTTGTCATCAGCCGGATTGGTCTTTTCCTCTTCTGTCACTTCCTGCCAGTCTGTTTCATCTGTCAGTTCCGGCGCTTCGATTTTCACTTCTTCGGCATCTTCAGCTTCTTCTTCAGATACTTTTTCAGATACCTCTTCAGCAGTTTCTCCGCCTTCCTCCTTTGCGGTTTCTTCTTTTCCTTTTCTTCTCCTCCGGCGTTTCTTTTTGTCCGGGGTTTCCGGTACTACACCCTTTTTTATGATCCTGCGGAAGAAAAGTTTTACTTTTTCCCAGAATGTATAATCGGATTTGTCCTCAAATTCTGCCTCTTCTCCGTTATCTTCCTCTTCCGGTACAGTTTCCGCCATTTTTTCCTTGTGCCAGGTCAGATACTCGGTAACAAATTCCAGATAGCGTTTTATATTTCTCTCAATGGAAACAAGCAGCCCCAGATCTATTTCACTGTCTTCCACAAAATAAATATAGTCGTTGACCGCTTCCGCTTCCAGTTTGCAAAGAAGTCCCGGCAGTTTCTTATCCTCATCATCCCAATAGGTGGACATCACATGAATGTATGGCCAGGTATCCGGATATATGGATTTGAACATTTCAGATAAAATGATGCAGATCGTATTGATCACTTTGCCTTCCGCTCCCGGAAGCTGTACTCTGAGAATACTCTTGTTATGGTAAGTTCTTTCCGGTATGCCGTTAACGCTGACAAACTCCGAATGTTCCATATCATCCAGAGAATTCATCTGGTAATAGCCGTGAGTCTGTATGGAAATATCGCTGTATCCCTGGACGATCCGAATACTGTTAATGGATTTTTCCGTTCCCATTCGCTGGTCCGGCGTATAATTTGACAATCGTACTGTTTGTTTCTGTCTGTAATAAACACGGTTTGTCATATGATCTGCCGCCCTGCGGACAATAACGCCGTTTTGAGCGGTAATATTCATGACCTCATAGTATTTGCCCGCATAGGAGAAAAACTGTCCCGGAAGCAGTACCTGAAATACATGACCATATAATTTGGATGAAATAAAATGCTTCTCGCCTTTTTCATCTTCCGCCACATAATAGGCGTTTTTCAGCTGGCTCATATACGCTTTCATGGTATCACTGCTGCCAAGAACGTAATATTTCATGTTTATGGTCTTCAGCCTGTCCTCGGACACTTCCTCTTTGTACATTACTTTCAGCGCGAGAGGTTCCTCGCTGCAGTGCTTGTGGAACAGCTCCTGCATAGTGTGGTACACATCCTCAGTCTCAATTCCCGAAAGTCTCAGTTCCGCTACAATATCGCTTTCTTTCACCGGCTCCTCAGACATTAACATCAGCAGACGCAAAAATACATTTCTTTCTGTTCTCGCGTAATCCGGTACAATAGAAGGTATCGCCTTGGCGTCGCTTTGGAATGTAAAAACATGATCCAGCATATATCCTCTCAGGAGGTACTCTTCTGAAATAATATTGATCACGCCTTCTTCACATGCTCTTGTTTCAAACAGACGCATTGCCTCAAACAGATTGCAGAATTCATCTTCCGCGATCAGGAATTTTATCTTTTCCCGATCGCACTGCCATAAATTGGGCTGAAATTCAAAATGTCTGTAAATGCTCTCCTGACTTACCGGCAGATTTGTATATTTACAGAAATTCTGATAATACTGGCCAAGAAACCATTTCATATCGCATACGGGGAATTTCTCACTGCTCAGCCAGGTTACTTTGGAAACCTGGTTGTGAATCGCCGCAGCTCCGATTTCCGAGCCTACACCCAGATATCTGGATATATTCGGCATGATCTTGTGGTGCATATAAGGACCATCCGCCTGCCAGTAAATCTCTGATGTTCTGCCCAGAGCGGCTTCTGACGCGGATACCTCTGTAATACTCACCTTCAGCAGGTGAGAAAGGGCATCCACAATGCCATCACTGTTTCTGTCGCATGCACAGTATACAACAGGATTTACCTTTCCGCATTTTGCCAAAAGAAGGCTTAAGCCCAGCTGACCGGAAGCCATGATCCTGGAAGGTTCAATAAACAGCACAAAGCTTACATTTGCCAGTTCCTTTTCATGGATTTTATGGATGGCCAGGTTATGAATCTCTGAAAACTGCATGATCCCGATATCCCAGCTGTCTGCTTCTTCATTCAGTACTTCCGTTTTCCAGAAACCGGAAATATTCATCTGGGTAAAGAAACTTTCATCCAGCCATTCTTTCAGATCGCCTTCCAGGGCGTCCCTTCCGGCAATCACCAGCACTTTCCTGTGAGCCAGTAAGACTCTCATCATATTAAAGATCAGATAGTCTGTCAGGTCCCGGTAAAAAGGATTGTAGATCAGCACACTTTTGCCTTCGCTGATATCCAGGCAGCTTTTCACATAATGCATATCGATCTGCTTTCCCTGCATTTTCAGCCGGTAAAAATAATTTCCCGCGTTGCGGATATTCCGGTCGGAAGATTCCATCATCTCATCCAGTGAGCCAAAGGTGGATACATCATTTTCCGAATGATCCACATAACGGTCGTAAATAATACGGTCGCCGAAAATATTTTTCAGCACGCCTCTGAGGCTGCTGTAATTGTATATACGGTAGGAACGTTCATTTTCACCCAGAATATCTTCGATAAATTCTTTCTTGGTGACGCCGCCCAGATAGGAAGCAATCTCTCCGATGACCAGGATTCCGAATACCGGATAAAATACATTCCGGAAAGCGGGAGCGCTCATATTCGACTGCATGACAACCACCAGTACGCAGGAAATTAGGATTACTCCCCAGCGGAATACGGAGAAATAACTTCTCAGATCCCTCCATTTGTTTTTCAGCGCCCAGATATAGATTTCTTCCTCATACTGATAAAAGAAACCGCTGGTAGATTCCATCAGATTTTCTCTTTTGCCCCATATGCCGTTTAAAATGGAAATGCATATTTTTTTTATTATGGCAAAGATGATCAGCAGCAGATAATTTGTAAAATAAAACATTCCGCTGCCCAGATGTACTCTGCTCAGAAGGTTTTTTATCACCTCAAAAGGTATCACATCAATAAGCCAGTTTAAAAACAGTTCAAATCCGTTCTGGATCCATCCGAATAAAGCGGCTGCCAGAATACAGTAAAGAGCTGCGATCACAGGCATTAAAAACTGTCTGCCCCTGTAGGGTTTCTTCAGATCAGCCCGTTTTACCAGCAGACATAAAAGCACAAAGGGAACAATGGCCGCAAGGTTCAGAAGTACTGTAAGAATCATACTCATGCTTCATCTCCTCCTCTTTCATATATTTCCTCTCGCTCAATGTTTAATGCTGTCACAAATTCATAGGGCCCTGTAAGCAGCGCGCCGCTGCCGTTAATCTTTATATTTTTTTCTGCCGTATTGGGCTTCATATAATAGATCGGACATTTTGCGGGCATCATATCAAAATCATAATACTCTTCGGAAGCTTTGATCGGACGCCGTTTGATCTTGATATCAAAAGCCGCGCACCACATGGCGATCTGATCCAGCGTTTCGGATATTGCGTATTTATGCATGCGCAAAAGAGCGCGGTACGATTTTACGGAATTTTCACTGTCCTTTGTTCCCTGTATAATGGACTGGCCTTTCATATAGGTGCAGATTAATGACAGGTACTCCTCAAATGTAGAAGCTCCCTTGTTGATCCCGGTTATGATTTTCGCGGTAAGGTAATTAAACTGATGCATTGCTTTCTGTACCCTGCTTCTGAATACAAACAGTGAAATAAATCCTCCCGCCGCCAGGCAGGCAATACAGATCACCACCACTTTCAAACCGCTTAAAAATGTGGGAAACCCATCTCTGGCGGAAGCAGTCAGGTACGGGAAAAATCCGCAGAAAAACAAGACCAGCGCTATGACCCCGGCTGCGACAGCCGTCTTTCTGGTCATTCTTCCCCGGATTACACGTTCCACATTATCGTTAGTTTCCTGCATTTCGTTCTGATATGCATCCAGATCCACGATCCGCATTGTCTCAGAGGAAAGAATATCCTCCTCCAGCTGATAGATAGTTTCCTGGAGATCTTCCTGCTGGATCTTATCCAGTTCATATTCCACATCGTAGAAATTTTCTTCTGCGTTTCTTGTATATTCCGCAGCCCGGTCAATAGCCCTTCTGGGCTCTTTCACATACATTTTCAGATAATTCTTAATATCTTTGTAACTATTCTTCCAGAATTCCTCTTCATTTTGAGGACAGTCTCTGGAAAGTCCGATATTTTTCGTATCCACATAGGCGCTTTGTTCATCATGATTTTCAAACACGACCGGAACCGGCTGCAGCTGCAGGATTTCCTCGTCTGACTGAAAAGTACGTTCCGGAAGCACTTTCAGAGAAGACTCCACCGTTTCCTTTGCCTGACAGATCACAGAATAAATGTCAGTAAACGTCTCCTTCATCATGGCCTTATCAAAATCACAATACACTTTATACAGACGATAGGCCTGTATATTGCTGGCCGGTATCTTATTTTTCGCCAGAGTAAGCACTGTCAGCCAGAACTGGAACAGTTCCCTTGTATATAATTCATTGTATATATCCGATACGTCAAAACATAAAAATCTGCATATTTCCGGATAATTATTGCGCAGCCAGAACCTGGAACTTTCTGTCTCCAGCTTTGTGGACCAGATTTCTTTTAAATCCTTTTTGTTCATCTTTCTGCGTCTTCTGCGGATGGAAATCAGCCACAAATCCTTAGGTCTCCACAGCAGTTCACTGTACTTTTCCTGAAGATATCCGTGCTTTTTCCTGATGTCATCAGAAAAATTCTGTGTTTCATATTCTACGGTATCTTCGTTTCTGCGCTCCTCTACAGGCTTTTCCACAATATCATAAACGCCCAGATCCGGATAACCTGCCAGAAGATGGGTCAGACGTATCAAAGGAATGGAACTGTCTTCCACTGGAGGAACCTCATATTTGTAATTGCATGCATAATCATAAGGATTATACTCATCAAAAATTTCATTCCCGTCAGAATCCATAAAATGACCCGGATCATTCAGGACAATAGCTCTCCAGTTATGATCTCCTTCTGTGGCTTTTGCCAGGTCCGGCAATGCTGTTTCCAGATCCGGACCCTCCTCATTCCAGTCGCAAAAGCTGATTTCCCCGTCTTTCAGGAAAGGCACAAACAGATTTTTATAATCCCGAAACAATTGCGTCATTTTTTCATTGGCTATGATCACCGTATGCAATTATTTCACCACCTTTACTTTCTACTTAAAATTTATCCGGTCGACGGGTTTTTTCAATAAATTCTTCACTTGCTCTTTCCAGATCATCGGAAATGATCATTGCTTCTTCCAGTCTTCCCAGTTTTCTCAGTCTGCTGATGGTAATATTCAGTGCGTCTGCTTTAAAGGAATCAATATTTTCCATGCAGTGCTCCTCGTACCAGCTGTAATTTTCCACGAATCTTCTGTACTGGCTGATAATAAATTCCGCGTAATCATAATTCAGTTTCTGTTTTGGACAGAACTGCTCCATATATTCATAAATCATATCCAGAATAGCCCGGACAAACTCTTTTCCGTCTTCCTCAAAGAAATCTTCTGACGGCGTTGAGATTTTCAGCAGCATAGCCAGGTCGAAAACAGACTGGATATTTCCGGAAAATTCCACAAGTTTGAATTTTTCCAGCCGTGTTTTTAACAGTGTACGGCTGAAATCAATCTTTTTCAGTTTTTCGTATTTAATATCTTCTTCCACACTGCTCAGGATCGTCTTTACAACAATCGGATTAATAGTCAGCGCGTCAAGAATTTCAAAATAATTGTCGCAGGGCGTATGATTGGAGACTACAAAATCCTGGGTTTCTTCCCCAATGGCAATTCGATAGTAACGTTCATTTTCTACAATAGGACGGTATACGATCTTGCCGAAGATCAGTCCGAATACCATTGCTTTGTAGATATTTCTCTCGATCATTTTCTGGTTTCCTTCATCCAGATCCGGCATCTTGGAAATCAGATGCCATTCTCTGTCAAGGTGAGGCGTAATAATCTCGCCGGCTCCCTTGCCCGGTCTGATCTGATTAATCAGGTCAAAATATGCCGTATAGTATTCGCCCCCTTCTCTTCTGGCAGTTTCCGACTTTGACGGAGGCGCGAATTTGGAAAGCTCATTTGCTCTCAATCCGTACAAAGCTTCGTAGAAGAGGATCATATTCTTTTCAATATCATTATCTTTTACGCCGCCGTTATTTGCCAGAGTCCTGTTTACCAGAGCCTCTCTGTTAATATCCCCTTTAATATACAGGCATGGGTTATAAGCGCATGCCCTTACCGGCTGACGCTGTTCTCCGATAGGTTCTTCAATAAACGGCGCTGCCAATATTTTTGTGGAATTGATCGCGTCTTCCACATATCTTTCCACTTCATCCTTATTAAAGATTTCTTTTTCATATCCGGCTTCCACTTCCAGAGCAGAAATGATATCAATATCGATCTCGCTGCCGTGGGCCCGCATAAGAGCGTTGCGGAAATGCTCCAGAATAGCCGTATCAAACAGATCCAGGAAATAGGAATCATTCTTCGGCTTATCATCGCCCATCATAGCGTATTCCCTGATCTTGCTGTAAATTTCATCGCAAAGCTCACCGGGCAGATCCAGACCGTCACTGGAATAAGGAGCTTTTGCCAGCAGCTTATGCAGACATTTCGGAGATGCGCACACATAACGTACCGCATGTCCGGAAAGATTATGATATTTCTTTTCCAGGGTTTTAATGCTGCTGTCGATCTGCTCTACTCTTCCTTCAAATACTGTATAGAAAAGCTGGAAGGATTCGCAGATATTCTGTACATAGGAGATTGCTTCTTCCAGTACCATAGCGTATACAGCAGCGAAACGGTATTCGCTGATAGACTGGAAAAATGTATTGAATTTTTTTAATACATCTTCCTGTTTTGCAGTCAGTTTTCTCAGTTTTCCAAGGATCGGTTTCTTTTCGATCTTATCGGAAATATCATTATAAGTTTCCGTTACATCTTTTGTATCCGGATTATCAAATTTTGTTTTTTCAAAGGTAAGAATATATTCTTCTTTTTCTTTCAGTTCGCTGTCATTGGAAAGTTTCTGTTTTTTCAGGGCATCCATCGTCTGATACAGGAAATATCTTGCGGCATTTGGATGAATAAAACTGCCTGTTTCCGCATCTCTCAGATAAGTTTCCAGCTGATGTTTGTTTTTATCTTTCGTAACATTTCCATTATCAGATTTAAACAGTGAATAGGCAATCGTTCTAGCGGTCTCGGAAGTACGTTTTACAGACAGGCCTTTATATCTTACAAGCTTCATATAAGCGTTTGTAAAATCATATTCTCCGTCTACACCGATAGCACCAATTGCTTCTTCGCATTCTCTTCTCTGTTCTTCTACATCCACCTGAACAGTGTCCAGCATATTGTCCACATGCTGACGCAGAGCCGCGATATAGATTTCCCATTTATCATCTTCGCTGATCAGACCGTCTTCAGTGAGATTGGAGCATGCGTTTTTGATCGCCATGGCAAATGCGTTTTTATTTTCCGCAGCGGAATCAATGGAAGTTACGTAATATTTATCCGGAGTGATATTCATAGCCTGATATCCCTGACTCCGTTTTTTCTTATTCTCTTCCAGCATTTTTCTGTATTCCTGGTCAAATACAAGCCACTGTGTGGATACACTTTCTTTTGCCCACTGCAAAGCCAGATATTCCTTGATGTCTTTAAAAGGATACACCAGCATAGCGCTTCCCGCTCCGCAGTAACGGCTTCTTCCCCCTGTCTTACACAGGAGTCTCACTACATTGTCTTCAGATGAATTGCTCCGCTTGTTCATAGGTCCGATAGACTGAGCATAAATACAGTTTGCCGCATGTTCTTTATACTGTTCAAAAGAAGTCAGCTTTTTGCCGTCTTTATTCTGCGCGTCAAACAGGAAACAAAAATCGTACGGTGTCTCCTCGTAGGAATCATATTCGTCAGAACCGATCCTTGGCACTTCAAACTTCAAATCTTTGTATTTTTCCGGAAGGGTTCCGTCGCCTTTCATCAGAAAAGCGTCCAGTTCTCTTAACGTTGCGTATGCGTTGCATCTCAAGTTATTTCTTTCAGGCTGTCCGGTGATCACTTCATAGAAGACTTCCGGCAAAATGAAAAATCCACGCATAATATTAGCACTCTGTTTAAATCTTGTAGCCAGAAAATGTTTTATGTACATGGCAACCGGAAGGATCAGTCCGGAACCGGTACCTCCGGCCAGAGAGCTGACTACGATCACTCTTAATGCCTGCTGCGCCTGTTCTCCGGTAAGCTGATTCAATTCTTCAATCGCTTTGTGGAGCGGTTCGATGTTTCCTTTTTTCATTGCCGTATCCAAAGCCAGTCTGGAAATTGCCCGGACCTGGCCGGCGCCTTCGGTAAGTGTCTTTTTGTTAAGAATGGGGCTTACAGGGAACCACTGGTCTTTTGCGTGAACATCCTGTTCCAGATATTCCCCAACTGTCATTTTTGTTGAAGTCTGAACAGTCCGGATCAGGTTATTTTCCGCCCGGATTTCTGACAGTTCATTTACATCTGTATCAAATACTACAAAGCGGATATGCTGTTCTTGTTCCTCATTTACCTGCTTTGCCACACGCTTTACAATATCTGATCCTGTTCCTCCAAGTCCCACGATTAGTGTCGGTGCTAACATATCTTTTCCCTCCATACTTTATAAATTGCATATGTATTTATTTTTTCCTACAATTGCGGTAATACTTGCGTTTGTTGCTACGGTATATTTCTTTGAACCTTTTTCTATCATTTCATTGTCAAATTTAATTTCTTTTTTGCCTGCGTAACGGCTGGCATTGGTGATTTCCATCCTTCCCCGGCTCACGGCTTTTACCTGCATTTTCGGGAATCCCGCAACTCCCGGTTTCAGAAATCTGATCACGCCTCTTTCCCGTCTGTAAGGAATAATTACAGAACCGAATTTTTTCTGGAAAGCTCCGTTATAGGGCTTCCGTTTTCCGATGCCGTTTGTAGGTACTTCCGTACATCCCAGTTTTTTCTTCAAAGATCTTGGGAATCGCTTTTTAAACGGCGGAAGATAGCCCAGGATCACAATGATAATGATCAAAAGCCCCAACAGCTCTTTCCAATAATGCAAAAGAGATAATTTTTCTGCTGTCAGTGTAGCGGCTGATCCTTCGCTTTTTGCCGCCTGGCCTTCATAATTTAATGTGGCGTTGATCACGCAGTTGGCCACCTCGTCTTTCAAAGGCGTCTCATCCGCGTCATAATCATAAATAACCTCTACTTTATAAGTGGATACCTCATCCCCTTTTGTTACTTTAAAAGAAAGACAATCGCTGTCAGATACGATACGCAGATCCGTTGCTTCCCAGTATTCCTCTGACAGAGGTTTGCCGTCCTGCTTTACGGTAACAAGAGCATATTCGGAATGTTCCATAAGGTTTTCTTTCTTGAAGGCTCCGCTTCCGTCCATATTTTCCAGCTGGACCTGATCAATGGTCAGCGGCGGCAGAGGTTCCGCCACCTGGATTTTTTGCTGTCCCTTTACTGTATAATTGCCAGGAAGCTCAATGGAAATATCCGCAGTCAGATCTCCTACTTTTGCGTCAAAAGAAACCGGCTCTCCGTTGCTTTCTAAAGTAGTAGTTTCATCTCCGTTTTTAATGTTGTAGGTAACGTGGATATCCTTCATCAGATCCGAATCTACAACCTCTTTTGTAATGGGATCTTTCAAAACAGCCTCGATTTGTACTTTTCCCGGTTCGATAAAGTCGTTTACGTCCACTTCCTCCCCGTTCTGGGTTATGGACACGGACGCGTCTACATTCGCTTTGTAATAAATCTGCACATTAGACAGATCCGATACTTCCACTTTATATTCTCCGGCACTCAGAGGCACATCCGAATCGGCGCTTTTAAAGGTCGTGATCACGCCGCTCAGATTGCTGGCCACCTTTATCTTATCCGCGTATTTGCTTTGATAGTTGGGATTTGCCTTATCGCTGTATCTTACGTCAATCTCCGATTCTTTCTTGACTTCACTGTCCGGATTCGTCATGTTGCCGATTGAAATATTATCCCCCTGGGCAAAGATGATCAGTTCTTCCATTGGTACATCTACATTTAAGATCAGTGTATTATCCATGGAAGCCACATGGGTGTCTCCCGTAAGAGTAAGTCTCTCGCTGATCAGATTGCTGATTTCTGTCATACACGAAAGAATATCCGTACTTTTCTGCGCATATCTGCAATACAGCCCCTGTTCTTCATTATTTTCAAATTTCGTTACATCATCTCCAATCGCCAGATAGATTACCTTGACTCCCTGAGATGTAAATTTATCAAAATCTTTTTTTATTCCTGTTGAGGAAATGCCCCCTTCAAACTGTCCGTCAGTAATGATAAACAGCCACTTTTCTGTATTTTTATCCTGCTTTTGTAGATCCGCGTACGCGGCTTCTACAACGGAATAAGGCGTATCCTTCGCGTCCGTCTGCCAGTCGTGAACTGCTTTTGCCCGTTCCGCGGCACTCTGGCTTCCTTTCAGCGTAAGCCCTTTTTTTCCTTCCAGACTCATTGGAAAAATATTTAACGTATCTCCTTCTGAAAGCATCGTACTGAAAACTTCCATAGCATATTTTGCCTGACACCATTTATCATAAAATTCCGCCGAAGAAGCATCTCCGTCGCTTTTTATCATACTTCCCGAGTCATCGTAAACTACATTAATATATTTATTTACGCTCTCCGCTGCCCGGGCTTCTTTTGGTGATATAAAAAAACTGCCTGATAATCCGAAAATCATAAGAAACGATAATATCAGGCAGCAAATCTTTTTACTCATTTTCAGTCTCCTCCCACTTTTCTCTGGTATCCGATGCGCTTTCAAAAAAGCTAACACTCGTTTTTATTATATCCCAAATCAGTTGTCATTACAATTAAGTTTACGTACATTGACGATAATTTATCATGATAATTTGAATATTTCTTCAGTCTGATCTGATTTTTAAATTCTATTATTTTTTATATGAATTCTCTGTAAAATTCTGGTAATATTTCAGGCAAAATACCTTTGTGGGTATATTGACAAAAACCTCTTATTTTCTTAGAATATAGTAAATAGTCTGATATTTTATTGATTATTTTTATATTTTCTTACATTTAAGGAGGCATATTATGGCAATCTACATGAACGAACCATCCCGTACTTTCGGAGAATATCTTCTGATCCCCGGCTATTCTTCCACCAGCTGCATACCTGCCAATGTTAGTCTGAAAACTCCTCTTGTCAGGTTTCGGAAAAATGAATCCCCGACTCTTACTTTAAATATTCCACTGACCTCAGCAATCATGCAGTCCGTATCCAACGATACTATGGCTATTGCTCTGGCAAAAGAAGGCGGCCTGTCTTTTATCTACGGCTCTCAGCCAATCGAAAAACAGGCGCAGATGGTAGCCCGGGTAAAAAGTTATCGTGCGGGGTTTGTAGTCAGCGATTCCAACTTATGTCCTGAAAATACCCTGGAAGATGTTCTCGCGTTAAAAGAAAAAACCGACCATTCTACAGTAGCGGTAACGGATGACGGAAGCGCAAACGGAAAACTTCTGGGACTGATCACCAGCCGGGATTATCGGATCAGCAGGATGGAACTGTCACTAAAAGTAAAAGATTTTATGACGCCTCTGGAAAAACTTGTTTGTGCAGATGAAAGTATCTCCTTAAGTGAAGCCAATGATATTATATGGGACCACAAATTAAATTGTCTTCCTGTGATCAATAAAAATGGAAATCTGGTTTCCCTTGTATTTCGAAAAGACTATAACTCTCATAAAACAGATGAAAACGAATTAATAGATTCTGAGAAACGATATATGGTCGGAGCCGGGATCAATACAAGAGATTATGAAGAACGCGTGCCCGCTCTGCTGAAAGCAGGCGCTGACGTTTTGTGCATTGACAGTTCAGAAGGATATACAGAATGGCAGAAAATCGTTCTGGAATACATCCGGAAAAACTACGGAGACACCGTAAAAATCGGAGCCGGCAATGTAGTTGATGCGGAAGGATTCCGATTTCTTGCGGAATGCGGTGCCGACTTTGTCAAAGTAGGCATTGGAGGCGGCGCGATCTGTATCACCCGGGAACAAAAAGGTATCGGACGCGGTCAGGCAACAGCCCTGATCGAAGTAGCCAAAGCGCGGGATGAATATTACGAAGAAACCGGCATTTACGTCCCAATTTGTTCTGATGGCGGCATCGTACATGATTATCATATTACTCTTGCACTTGCCATGGGCGCTGATTTCCTTATGCTTGGCAGATATTTTGCCCGCTTTGACGAAAGCCCTACCAAACGTATGAACATTAATGGCAGCTATATGAAGGAATACTGGGGAGAGGGAAGTGCCAGAGCCAGAAACTGGCAGCGATATGATCTGGGCGGCGAAGCAAAACTTTCCTTTGAAGAAGGAGTAGATTCCTATGTTCCATATGCCGGAAGCCTGAAAGATAATGTTACCCTTTCTCTGAGCAAAGTACGTTCCACCATGTGCAACTGCGGCTGTCTGACAATACCTGAGCTTCAGAAAAATGCCAAGATCACTCTTGTATCTTCCACCAGCATCGTAGAAGGCGGCGCTCATGACGTTGTACTAAAAGACAAAGGCCCGATCCTTTAAAAAGCAGCTGCCTTTCCTAATTTCAATTGTTTTTATGTCCTCATTCAGATATGCTTTCCATAAGGATCCCTGATCTGAATGGGGACATATTTCTTTTTGCATCTGCTTTTTTATTTTTTCTGAAATTTTCCTTTTTACTGCAAAATTTTGCGTGTGTAATCTGTATATATAATAAAAAGGTGCTTCAAAAATGTTTTAAACTATTGGAGGACAAGATGTGGAAAAACATGAAATTGAAAGAATTATCTCTCTTTACTCGGATTCCGTACTTAAAACCGCTTTTTCTTATGTGAAAAATACATGCGATGCCCAGGACATTGCTCAGGACGTGTTTGTATCACTGATCTACCGCAAAAAGCCTTTCATGTCGGAAGAACATATAAAAGCCTGGCTTTTAAGAGTTACGATCAATAAAAGCAAAAATTTTCTGAAAAGCAGCTGGCATACCAAACGTTCTAAAATGCCGGAATTTCTTCCCTGCCTGGATGAAGAAGAAAATTTTCTGTTAAGCGAAATCATGAAACTGGACGCAAAGTACAGAATTCCTCTCCATCTTTTTTACTATGAGGGATATTCTATAAAAGAAATCGCTGAAATATTGAAAAAGAAACCCTCTACCGTAGGATCTTATCTGGACCGGGGCAGGAAAAAGCTAAAAGATATACTGGGAGGTGATGCATGTGAATAAAGA
>CAKNLF010000012.1 GCA_930989305.1 uncultured Roseburia sp.
GCCCTCCACCACAATGCCGTCAATAGGCACTTTTTCTCCCGGCTGTACGATGATCACGCTTCCGGTCTCCACTTCATCCGGATCTACCTTTTCCAGTCTGCCGTCTTTTTCCACATTTGCGTAATCCGGACGGATATCCATCAGGTCGCTGATATTGCGCCGGCTTTTTCCCACTGCATAGCTCTGGAACAATTCGCCCACCTGATAAAACAGCATAACCGCAATCGCTTCCGTATAATCTCCATTCTTTTCATACAAAGCCAGGGCGATCGCTCCTACGGTGGCAACCGCCATCAGGAAGCTTTCGTCAAACACCTGACGGTTTTTGATACCTTTTACAGCTTTCCAGAGGATATCATAACCGATCACCAGATATGGGATCAGATACAGCGCGAATCTTACCGCTCCCGCTGCCGGAATAAAATTCCACAGAATCAGCAGCGCCGCCGCTATGATAATACGGGTCAGCATTTTTTTCTGTTTTTTTGTCATAACGTTTCCCCTTTTGATTTTAAATGTACACTTCGCAGTCGTCTTCTACTTTTCTGCAGTTTTTCCGAACCTCCTTCATAACTGTCTTGGGGTCCTGGCCTTCCTCAAATTCAACGATCATTTTCAATGTCATAAAATTTACAGTGACGTCTTTCACCCCTTCTGTCTTCCGGGCTGCCACTTCCATTTTATTTGCGCAGTTGGCGCAGTCCACTTCAATCTTGTACGTTTTTTTCATTTTTATTATCTCCTTTGGCATTTATGAAATTTTTTATCAATTAATCAATTAATCAATTGTTTAATTGTTTGACTTTATATTATCTTTCCCTTCTTTCCCCGTCAATAGCTTTGCTCCCCTTCCTTCCGTTTGGGCAAAACATTTTCCTGTTTGGGCAAAACCTCCGGGATCCAGTTTCACTTCTGAAATCCTTTATGCTATAATAGGAACACTCAGCAAACTATTTTCAGGTTTCACATAAGAAAGGAGGAGGACTATGTCTGATCCAATACTCCCCCACGATCACGGGCAGATGCTGGAACTGAACGCGGATCTGATTCCCAGCGCCGACAATTTTCAGATTGTGGCCAATGTGTTTAAACAATTAAGCGACGGGAGCAGGCTTCGTATTTTCTGGCTTTTATGCCACTGCGAAGAATGCGTGATCAATATCTCTTCCCTGGTCCGCATGAGCAGTCCGGCGGTTTCCCATCACCTCAAGCAGATGAAAGCCAGCGGTTTGATCAAAAGCCGGCGGGAAGGCAAAGAAGTATATTATAAAGCAGCGGATACCGAACAGGCCGAACTCCTGCATCATATGATCGAAAAGATCATGTCCATTACCTGTCCGTCGCCTTAAATCTGTATATGGAGTCAAAAATGAACAGAAAATTAGAAAGTTTTGAAAGAATAAAAAAAGAGCTGAAAGACATTCCCTTATCTTCCATACGGCTGCAGCGGCACGACCCTCCCGGACTGACACAGACAATGCCCTCCGTCCATATTCAGGCGGATTCTTCCGGCAGAGGCGCCGGAGAGATTTTTTCCGTGTACCCGGGTATTGAGCTGTCATTTTACCGATTTCTGGGAGAACGGATTTCTTTTCATCACCAGGACCTGGCGTCGGTGCTGGAAGTCCACTACTGCCATCAGGGACGTGTAGGCTGGAAGATGCGCGGAGGCGTTTCCATGTATCTGGGCCCGGGAGATCTCTCCCTTCAGGGCATGGACTGCTGTTTTGATTCCCAAATGGTCCTGCCTCTTGGATACTATGAAGGCATTGCTGTCTTTATCGACACCCGGCAGTTAAAAAAAGAATGCCCGCAGATTCTTCAGGACGGAGGCTTTCAGGCTGAAACTATTTTTCAGACCTACTGCGCGTCCCACAGACCCGCGGCCATTCCCGCCTGTAATGAGATCCAGGGCATTTTTTCTGTTTTTTATCACATCCCGGATTCCATGAAGCTGGCCTACTGCCGGCTCAAAGTCCAGGAACTGCTGCTGTATCTGTCCTGCACAGATCCGAAGCAGGGGACAAAGATGACTGAATCGGTCTCCCGTCAGGCGGAGCTGATCCGGGAGATCCACGACTATCTCACTGAACATCCGGAAAAGCGCTGTACCATCGAGGAGCTGTCCCGCAGATATCTGATCAACACTTCTTCTTTAAAATCCGAATTCAAGGCGGTCTACGGACTCCCCATAGCCGCTTATATGAAGGAATACCGGGTCAAAAAAGCCATGGAACTTTTGCGCTCCACCGATGACAGCATCCGGGATATCGCGGCACGTCTTGGCTATGAAAGCCAGGGAAAATTCACCAAGGCTTTTAAAGATATCGTACAGATTACCCCGATATGCTACCGGAAACAGTACCGTCCAGGCGCAGGCTCCTGAGCAGGCTCAGATATCCAGCATGCTCAGGATCATCTGTGCGGTTTCCTGAAGAGTATTGCCTCCGTCCATACTGCATTTTTGCAGATAATGATGGGCTTCCTCTTCTGTCATGCCGTTTCGTTCCGCCAGGATTTCCTTGGCCCGGTCGATGAGCTCCTGCTCCTCTTTTGTCCGTTTTCTCGGCTTGGATTTCCGTTTCTTCTTTCGCCGTTCCTGGGCATAGACCATCATCTCCACTGTGGAAAGGAGCTCGTGGACTTTCAACGGCATGGACAGCCGGACGATCTGTTCTCCGGTCTTGTCTTCCACCATGTCTTTGGAAGAGATCAACAGCATGTCGAACCCTTCCGGCAGATAATCTCTCAGCTCCCAGTACATCATATCCGTAAGCCGGTATCCGCACACCACGATCCCTTCCTGCAGACTGTGGGCCTCCTGAAGGACCTGCGCTCCGGAACTGCATACATTCATGATCTGATAACCGCTGCGCAGCAAAATATTCTTTATATTCGTTCCGTTTTCCATTTTGGGAAACGCAATTATAATACCAGTCATATCACGACTTCCTTAATATTTGCCCAGATAAGCCTGGATCTCCCAATCCGTAACGCTGGCTTTGTATCTATCCCACTCTTTTTCTTTTGCCTCTATATATTTTGAGCAGATATGTTCTCCCAGCACATCACAGATAAATTTATCTTTTTTCAGCTCCTGGAGAGCGTGCATGAGATTGGTGGGCAGCACGTCAATGTTCAGCGCCTTTCTTTCTTCCTCGGAAAGTTCAAAAATATTTCTATTGATGCTTTCCGGCGGCATGATCTTTTCCCGGATTCCTTCCAGTCCCGCAGCCAGGCACACAGCCAGAGTCAGATAGGGATTAGCAGCGGAATCAGGGCTTCGCAGCTCTACCCTGGTCGTTTCCCCTCTGGAAGCCGGTATACGGATCAGAGGACTGCGGTTTGTCACTGACCAGGCGATATAGATCGGCGCCTCATATCCGGGCATCAGCCGCTTGTAGGAATTCACCAGCGGATTGGCCACAGCGGTGATGGCTTTAATATGCTTCATCAGCCCTCCCATAAACCACAAAGCCTCCTGGCTGAGACCGTCTTTGGCGTCTTTATCATAAAAAATATTTTCCCCGTTTTTAAACAGAGACATGTTTACATGCATGCCTGATCCGTTCATATCCGCCTTGGGCTTTGGCATAAAGGTAGCGTACATTCCGTGGCGTTTGGCAATGGTCTTGACTGCCAGTTTAAATGTCATAATATTATCCGCCGCGTGAAGAGCCGGATCGTATTTAAAATCAATTTCATGCTGAGCCGGGGCGATCTCATGATGAGAGGCTTCGATCTCATAGCCCATTTCTTCCAATGTGAGCACCATATCTCTTCTGGCGTTTTCCCCGAGATCTACAGGACCCAGGTCGAAATAGCCTGCTGTTTCATGAGAAATAGTAGTCGGTCTGCCATAATCATCTGTATGGAACAGGAAAAATTCACACTCCGGACCTACATTCAGACAATAACCCATTTCTTCCGCTTCTTTTACTACTTTTCGCAGCACATATCTGGGATCTCCCTGGAAAGGCTTCCGGTCTACCCGGTACACATCGCAGATGATCCTCGCCACTTTTCCCTGCTGAGGTCTCCAGGGGAAGATCGCGAATGTATCCAGATCCGGATACAGATACATGTCGGACTCTTCGATCCGTACAAACCCTTCTATAGAAGAACCGTCAAACATACATTCATTTTCCAGCGCTTTTTCCAGCTGGCTTTTGGTCACGGCAATATTTTTTAAAGTTCCGAAAATATCTGTAAACTGAAGGCGGATAAACTCCACATCCTCTTCTTCTACCATTCGTATAATATCTTTTTTTGTATACATCCTGCAGTCTCCTATTTCTTTCTTATTTCTCGCAAAGTTGCCAATATCTTTTTTATCATATCATATACCGTCAAATTCACCAATATGCCGGCCTGATCTTTTTATCTTCTCTTGTAAAGGATTATTCACAGACGTCCTCACGTATATAGGCCAGCACCTCTTCATATTTCATAGGTCCGCCGAACAGGTCCAAAGCGCTTCCGATGGTCACGTTCAGCCGGTTTCTGCCCCACTCCTTCAGCTGGCGCAGATGTTCAAAACTGCCCACGCCTCCCGCGTAGGTAACCGGGATCTTTCCCCATTCTCCCAGCATCCTGACCAGGTCTTCCTCAATACCGGAGGCTTTTCCCTCCACATCCACTGCGTGGATCAGAAATTCATCCGCATATGCGCTGAGCGTATCCAGAAGCTGTTCCGTAACCTTTTCCCGGGTGAATTTCTGCCAACGGTCTGTCACCACATAATAATTTCCATCTTTTTTCCGGCAGCTTAAATCCAGCACCAGTCTGTCCTTTCCCACTGCGCAGCAAATTTTTTCCAGATTTCCGTAATGGATCTTTCCTTCTTTAAACACATAAGAGGTCACGATCACATGGCTGGCTCCCGCCGCCAGAAACTCTCCGGCATTATCCGCCCGGATACCTCCTCCGATCTGCATGCCTCCCGGATAGGCTTTAAGTGCCAGCATGGCCTGCCTTTTTGTCTCCGGATAATAAACAGAATCCCGGGGATTCAGCAGAATGATATGTCCTCCCTTTATCCCGTCTTTTTTATAGAAATCTGCGTAAAAAGCTCCGTCCTGACAAGATACAAAGTTTTCACGGGCCTGACTGCCCTGATCCTTCAGTGTCCCTCCTACAATCTGCTTTATCTTTCCGTTATGAATATCAATACACGGACGAAATTCCATAAATCCTCCTTTTTCATCTGCCGGACATTTTTTGCTATAATTTCCGGCAGCCTTATTGTTATTTTTTCTAATAATTACGTCATTATATTATAAAAATAGCACAATATGTCGAAAAAAGGAACCAACGGATTAATTTCATTGACATTAAAAGACAGAATTACTATAATTGAAAAAACACTTCGGCAACAGAAACGAAGATCTTTTTGATCTTCTGTTTTTTTGCGGTCGAAACGCGAAAAATCATAAAATACCAATAAGAAAGCGAGGAGATTAAAATGGGAAAGATCATTGGTGACGGCATTACTTTTGATGACGTTTTACTGGTGCCGGCTTATTCGGAAGTAACTCCGAACATGGTCGACTTAACCACAAGACTGACAAATAAGATCACATTAAACATTCCTATGATGAGTGCCAGCATGGATACTGTAACAGAACACAGAATGGCAATCGCCATGGCAAGACAGGGCGGTATCGGCATCATCCACAAAAATATGTCTATTGAGGCACAGGCAGACGAGGTTGATAAGGTAAAACGTTCGGAGAACGGCGTCATCACAGATCCTTTCTCACTCTCCGCGGAACATACTCTTCAGGACGCGGATGATCTCATGGCAAAATACCGTATTTCCGGTGTGCCGATTACAGAAAACGGCAAACTGGTGGGCATTATCACAAACCGGGATCTGAAATTTGAAACCGATTATACGAAACAGATCAAGGACTGTATGACTTCTGAAGGTCTGATCACCGCAAAAGAAGGGGTTACACTGGAAGAAGCAAAAGCAATCCTTGCAAAATCCAGGAAAGAAAAACTTCCGATCGTAGATGACAATTTCAACTTAAAAGGTCTGATTACGATCAAAGATATTGAAAAACAGATCAAATACCCTCTGTCCGCAAAAGACGAGCAAGGACGTCTGCTCTGCGGCGCAGGCGTAGGCATCACATCCAACATGATGGAACGTATCGACGCCCTGGTACAGGTTCATGTTGACGTGATCGTTGTGGATTCCGCTCACGGACATTCCGCAAATATCCTGAAAGCCGTAAGAGCTATCAAAGAAAGATATCCGGATCTTCAGGTGATCGCAGGAAACGTGGCAACAGGCGCAGCTACAAAAGCGCTGATCGAAGCTGGCGCTGACGCGGTAAAAGTAGGTATCGGACCGGGTTCTATCTGTACCACACGTGTAGTTGCAGGTATCGGCGTACCTCAGATCACTGCTATCATGGACTGTTATGCGGTAGCAAAAGAATACAATATTCCAATCATCGCCGACGGCGGTATCAAATATTCCGGAGATATGACAAAAGCCCTTGCGGCCGGCGCTCATGTCTGCATGATGGGTTCTATCTTCGCAGGATGTGACGAGAGCCCGGGAACATTTGAATTATACCAGGGACGTAAATATAAAGTATACAGAGGTATGGGTTCTCTTGCCGCTATGGAAAACGGAAGCAAAGACCGCTATTTCCAGCAGGACGCAAAGAAACTTGTTCCGGAAGGTGTAGAAGGCCGTGTGGCTTACAAAGGCACAGTGGAAGACACGGTATTCCAGCTCCTTGGCGGTATCCGCGCCGGAATGGGCTACTGCGGAGCGCCTACGATTGAAGCGCTCATTGAGAACAGCCAGTTTATCAAGATTTCCGCTGCTGCTTTAAAGGAAAGCCATCCTCATGATATTCATATCACAAAAGAGGCTCCAAACTACAGCATCGAAGAGTAAACATCTGAATTATGATTACAGACAAAAAAATCTTCCGTTTCCCAAAGGACGGAAGATTTTTTGCGTTATTCATTTGTTGTTTTTGTTGTTGTCCGCTCTGTGGTATTGGTATCCGTACCATTGTCTGGGGCGTCTTTTGCGGCATCCTGCACATCATCTTTAATGTCCTGGGCGCCTTCCTTGAGATCTTCTCCCACATCTTCCGCCAGACCGTCATTGTTGTCCGTGTCAGTCTTATCCGTAGTTGTTTTATCCGTGGTTGTTTTGTCATCCTCAGACGCATTTTCTTCTGTGGTTGTGTTTGTTTTGTTTTCTGTTGTTTCCTTATTTCCGCAGGCTGCCAGCGAACCGACCATCAAAGCCATCATAAGTACAAGGAAAAATTTTTTCATATCTTTCGGTCTCCTTTGCATTTGATTAACATCAGCGCCGGGACATACACCCTGAGCTGTATTTTTAATATTGTCAATTTTCTGTTTTTTATACGTTTTTTATTTTCCGGAAAATATCCTATTATTTCCGCATTTTGGAATCAAAAATCCAGGATGCCAGATAACTGAAGATCAAAGCCGCGGATACCCCCAGCGCGCAGGCGGTAAATCCACCTTTAAAAAGGCCCAGAAAACCTTCTCCGTCAACTGCCTCCCGCATTCCCTGCCACAGGGTGTTTCCAAATCCCAGCAAAGGCACGCTGGCCCCTGCTCCCGCGAATTCCAGGAAAGGTTCGTAGATCTGGAGCGCTCCAAGCACACACCCGGTGCACACAAGGAGCACCATGACTCTGCCGGGAAGCATTTTTGTCTTATCCAGCAGGATCTGCACCACCGCGCAGATGGCGCCTCCGATCAGAAAAGCTTTCAGATAATCCACTTGTTTCCACCTCCTTTATCCTTCCGACTCGATCACCACTGCGTGGGCAATTCCCGGAACATTCTGTCCCTCATTAAAGCTGATCTTGGACAGCAGTGCCCCTGTAGGTACGAACAGGATCCGTTTCAGCTCTCCACTTCGGAGCTTTGGCAGAAAATGGGCGCTTAACGTAACCGCTGAGCATCCGCATCCGCTTCCTCCTGATCCGGTTCCCTGTTCTTCGTTGTCAAAGATTTCCAACCCGCAGTCCGTATGATTGCCGCTGATATCCACATTTCTTTGGCGGAGCAGCTCAATCAGGATCTCCTGACCAACAGCCCCCAGATCTCCGGTAATGATCTTGTCATAATAAGACGGATCCCTTTGAAAATCTTTCAGATGACTGTAAATACAGTCCGCCGCCGCAGGAGCCATAGCCGCTCCCATGTTCATAGAGTCACGGACCCCGTAATCCACGATCTTTCCCGTAGTAATGCCGGTGATCCGCACGCCTCTGCCCTGGGGCTTTTTCTCCCGCTTCCTCAGGAAGTCTTCATTACAAAGTAAAAAAGCTCCGCTGCCGGTAACTGTCCAGGTAGAACATAAGGGCCTTTGATTGGCATATTCCAAGGGAAAGCGAAATTGTTTCTCCGCACTGGCAAAATGGCTGGATGTAACTACCGCCGCCAGATCCGCGTAGCCTGCGGCTACTGCCATGGACGCAAGGCCCAGGGATTCCCCTGCTGTGGAACAGGCTCCGTACACTCCGAACAGAGGGATTTCAAAGTCCAGCAGTCCGAAAGAAGTGGCAATGGTCTGTCCCAGCAGATCTCCGGCGTACAGATAGCGGATCTGCTCCGGTTTTACTCCTGCTTTTCCCATAGCCAGCGTCAGGGCTTCTTTCTGAAGGGTGCTTTCCGCCTCTTCCCATTTGTCGCATCCGAATCGGTCGTCCTCTCCCACCACATCAATCTGATGTCCAATGGGACCTTCTCCTTCTTTTTTTCCTCCCATGGAAGCACTTTCCAAAATAAAAGGAGCCTTCGTGAAACGAAGGCTCTGTTTTCCAACTTGCTGATCCATACTTTCACTCCTTTTGGTAAAAGTATGGATCGTTCTTTTATTTTTATACATGATTTTTTATTTTTTACCGCTCTCTCGGGCAGCATAATATTCCGCTTCTTTTCTTTCCCAGAATTCCCGGTCTTCCTCTGTGATCTCTCTGAGGACCCTGCAGGGATTTCCCACGGCGATCACTCCCGGGGGAATATCTTTTGTTACTACAGAACCGGAACCGATAATGGTGCCCCTGCCGATCGTCACTCCCGGGTTAATGACTGTATTGCCTCCGATCCACACATCATCTTCAATAGTGATAGGACTGCCGAATTCCAGGAGGCGACCCCGTACTCCGGCGTCAATGGGATGTCCCGCCGCAAACAGGGATACTCTGGGTCCGAACAGCACCCGGTCGCCTATCGTAACTTTGCATACATCCAGAATAATACACTCATAGTTTGCGCAGAAACCTTCCCCTATATATGTGTTTTTTCCGTAATCGCACCTGAAAGGCGGTTCAATATAACTTCCCTTTCCGATGCTTCCCAGCAGTTCCTTCAGAAGTTCTTTTCTTTTTTTCCCTTCCCCGCTTCCGGTATGATTGAAAACCTTCAGGATTTCTTTTGCGCGACGCATTTCCTGCACCAGCTCATCGGAACTGGCCGGTATATACAGCTCTCCCGCCAGCATACGTTCTTTTTCTGTCATAATCTCACGCTCCTTTTTTCTCTTCTCACAAGCAGCGGCACTGTCAGAGCCAGAGCTGCCACGATCCCGATGCTGATCCACTGAGATGTGGAGAACAGCCAGAATCCTCCTCTTTCCGCGTCATCATAGCGGAAATATTCCAGTACAAACCGCAGGACAGCGTACAGGGCAAAATACAGTGCCATTACAGCAAGGGGGCTTTTTATTTTTAAAGACGCCAGATACAAAATCCCTGCCAGAGCAAACAGGCATACAGCCTCTGCCAGCTGCACGGGAAACAGTGAAATCCCTGCAGGCGCCATGGAATTTTCCGGGAATATCACTGCGCCCGGTCCGTTATAGGGCCTGCCGTAGCAGCATCCCGCCATAAAGCATCCGATTCTTCCGAACCCGTGGATCAGAGGGACCACAAACATGAATCTGCGGATAAAGGCGCCTGTGTCGATCCTGTGGATCTTTCCCGCAAGGAAGAAACACAGCACGCCGCCGATCAGCCCTCCGTAAAATACAAATCCTCCCAGCATCAGCGAGGAAAAATATTCCGGTTCAAAAAAGCGGTCCCACTGGATATGGTCCCGCATCACAAACAGATACAGTCCCTTGGAGCCCCCAAGAGCCCCCAGACAGGTATAAGCCTCCAATATCAGAAAATCTTCAAACATCATCTTATATCGTTTTCCCAGGATCCATACCAGGAAATTTCCTGTCAGAAGTCCTAGAACGATCATAAGAGAATAACTGGGAAGCTGTAATTCCCCGATCTGTATATATAAATGCATATCCGTCCACTCCCGTTATAAAATCTTATGGAACGGGGAGCTTCCCGAATTTTCTTCGATGAAGCTCCCCTTAGTAAAAAAGGATCCATTTAATTATTATCTTGCCATTATACAAGTGACGCAACGCCGGCTACACATGCAACGCAGGCGATGTATACGATCAGTCCGAAGATCACGCCCAGGATTGATAATACAAGTCCTGCTGTAGCGATCCCCCGTCCTTCTGCTTTCTTTCTTCCAAGAGCGCCGAAGATAATACCGATCACACCAAGAATAACACTGACGATACCGCCGGTTCCCAATGTTGCGATATCAATAATAATAGCAATAATACCAAGAATTAATGAAACAATACCCATCTTTTCTCCTCCGATTTTATAAATTTTTTATAATTCCTGACAAGCTTATCACAACTATATGTTATCGTCAATTGTTTTTCTTCATTTTCAGGATATACTTTTTTTATATTTTTTTCGACAGTATCTATTCCAGTATATGCAATATTTTATAAAACTTTCGATAAAAATTCTTTCAGTCTGGGATGGGTCGGATGTTCAAAGAAATCCTTGGGATTATTCTGTTCCGCGATCACACCCTGATCGATGAACAGCACTCTGGTAGCCACTTCTCTGGCAAATCCCATTTCATGAGTGACAACTACCATGGTCATTCCTTCATCTGCCAGTTCTTTCATAAGCTGGAGCACTTCTCCCACCATTTCCGGATCCAGAGCGGAAGTAGGCTCGTCAAAAAGCATTACGTCCGGATTCATTGCCAGTGCTCTGGCAATGGCGATACGCTGCTGCTGACCGCCGGAAAGCTGCTTTGGATATGCGTTGGCCTTATCCGGAAGCCCGATCCGTTCCAGAAGCTCCATAGCTTTTTTGTCCGCCTGAGCGTCTGTCATCAATTTCAGCTTCACGGGAGCCAGTTTGATATTGTCTTTTACTGTCAGATGAGGGAACAGGTTAAACTGCTGGAACACCATACCCATTTTCTGGCGGAGTTTATCAATATCCGTTTTGGGATCCGTAATGTCCGTGCCTTCAAAGATAATGCTGCCTCCTGTAGGTTCTTCCAGCAGGTTCAGACAGCGCAGGAAGGTGGATTTTCCGGAACCGGAAGGTCCGATCACAACGACTTTTTCCCCTTTTTCAATTGTTTCCGTGATCCCGTTGAGAACCTTATGGTCTCCAAAAGTTTTTTCCAGATTTTTAACGCTTATCACCGGTCCGCAGCCTCCTTTCCACAATGCTCAGTACCTTCGCCAGTATCATAACGATCACCAGATATACTACCGCGATCCCTACAAAAGGCATCAGCGCTTCATAAGTACGGCTTTGTACGGTCATTGCCGTTTTTGTCAGATCCTTCAGTCCGATTACTGTTACCAGAGATGTATCCTTTAACAAAGTAATCATCTCGTTCCCCAGAGCGGGAAGTGCGTTTTTAAAAGCCTGTGGGATAACAATGCTGCGCATTGTCTGTCTGTAGTTCAGTCCCAGGGACCGTCCTGCTTCCATCTGTCCGGCGTCTACAGACATAATGCCGCTTCGCACAATTTCAGCCACATAAGCGCCTGAGTTGATTCCGAAGGCCAGTACGGCAATGAGCACCTGATTCTGAGAAGAAGCAAAGATAACAAAATACATGATCAACAGCTGCACCATCATGGGAGTTCCACGGATAACAGTCAGATACACAACACAGATTCCATTGGCAATATTCAGTATTACTGTACCCGGTCCTTTTTTCTGGCTTCTTCTCTGATCATGGGCAGAACGGATCATCGCAATGATGATACCGATCACCAGGCCCAGTACCAGCGCCAGGAACGCTACTTCCAGCGTTATACCCAGACCTTTTAAAAACTGCATCCAGCGGTCTTCCTCGATAAAGGTCTGGGAAAAATCTTCTGCTATTTGTCTAAACCATTCCTGCATATTGATTCTCCTTTTCAGCAAACAGTAAGATGAGGATGTTTCATCGGTTTTGAAACATCCTCATTCTGTTTTTTACATCCTAAATGACTTTTGTCAACTACTCTGCAGTAATATATTTGTCAATGATGGACTGGATCGTTCCGTCATCTTTTAATTCCTGCATTGCCGTATTCACTTTTTTCAGAAGATCTTCATTGTCTTTTGCTACAATGCCTGCGTAATCTTCTTCTACATATTCAGTATCAACGATCTTCAGTCCTTCATTTGCCTTTACAAACTCTTTTGCAGGCTCATTATCAATAACAACGCAGTCTACTTTGCCTGTTTTCAGAGCTTCCACTGCATTTGCGCCAGTTGTATACGCGATCACATTGTCATCGCCGTAATCATCAGAACAGTACATATGTCCTGTAGTGCCTTCCTGCACGCCGATCTTTTTGCCTTCCAGATCGTCCGGTCCTGTAATATCGGAATCTTCCGGTACGATGATCACCTGAATGCCTGTTGCATAGGAATCTGTAAAGTTTACATTTTTCTCTCTATCCGGATCTACTGTCATGCCTGCCAGTCCGATATCCGCTTTGCCGGACTGTACCGCTGTGATGATAGAGCTGAAATCCATATCCTGGATCTCCAGTTTCATGCCCAGCTTATCAGCGATGGCCTGAGCGATGTCAGCGTCAATACCTACGATCTCGTCCCCTTCGTAATATTCATATGGCGGAAATGCGGCGTTTGTCGCCATGATCAGTGTGTCTTTTGATTCATCAGCCGCGCTGCCCCCGTTGTTTCCATTACCTGCACCGCTATTTCCGCATGCGGCGAGAGAAAGGGCAAGCACTGCTACCGTGAGTAATGCTATGATCTTTTTCATATCTGTCTCCTCTTTCTTATCTTTCTTAAACAGAAGGAGCTATCGGTATTTTTTATCCTTCTGCCGCTAATCATATAAAGGTATTATAGCGCAATCCGCAAAAAAAACAATCCGTTTTTGCATTTTAGCACAAAATTCCTGTATTTTTATGCATTCCGTGCATATTTTCTTTTTAAACAGGCCGATCTTTTACATCCAGCACAATTGTCTGGTAAGGCCGCAGCACCAGACGCTCTCCCTGCCAGCTGACCTGAGGATAATTAACAAAGACCACTTCTCCCTTTTCCTTTACTTCCAGTTCCGCGGTCTGATTGGAATAATTGCTGATCAGCAGCAGTTTGGTCTGATCGTCATATCTGAAATACGAAAAAATACGGGCTTCGTCTTCATAAGCAGGGGCAAATTTTCCTTCTGTGAGCACATTCCGGTATTCCTCTGATTTTCGGAAGGCGATCAGTCTCTTATAGTAATTCAGCACAGAGCCGTATTCCTCTTCCTGCTGATGCATCTCATCCCAGCGGATCATGCCCCGGGCGTTATCCCTGCTCCAGTATGCCGCTGCTTCCAGAGCGTCTTTGTCTGAAAGTCCCGCCTTTTTCGCAGCCAGATACTGGTCTTTGGTGCTTACATCATCAAATTCTTCCGGCGAATGAAATACCCGGTTCCTGGTTCCGATCTCCTGGCCCTGATACAAAAAGGGGAGGCCCCTCAGCAGCATAAAGATAGCGGCCAGAGCCGATACGCTGTAAAAGCCGTAATCCTCCTCCGGGATAAAGATCGTGGCTCCTCTGGGCTGGTCATGATTTTCCAGGATATTGACTTCAAAAGCCATGTCCTGCACCAGCAGCTGATTTTTAAACACTGCGTCTCTCCAGGCCTGAAAATCCAGATGTTTCCACTGATACCAGTATTTTCCCCTCTGGAAAGTAAAAAAGGGATCAAAGGAAAACATCGTTGAAAAATATCCATCTTCTCCGATAAATTCTTTTATCCTGGATGGATTGATATTAAAAACTTCTCCGATAGTCAGCGCATTGGCCGGTTTAAAACATTTCTCTTTCAGTTCGTTTAAAAATTCACCAATACCTTTGGCGTCTTTCAGCATCGCCTCATGGCTGCAGGTGCCGTCCGGATTGTCCGCCGGATAAGACTGCCAGGTCAGGTTTTTCTTGATGTTGATAATAGCGTCAATGCGAAATCCGTCGATTCCTTTATCCAGCCACCAGTTGATCATCCGGTATACTTCTTCCCGCAGCCTCGGATTCTCCCAGTTCAGGTCCGGCTGTTCTTTTGCGAATGTATGATAATAGTACAGATCCTCATGTCCGGGCAGAGGCGTCCAGACGCTTCCCCCGAATTCCGCCCGCCAGTTGTTGGGCAGCTTTCCGTCTTTGCATTCCTTTATATAAAAATATTTTCCGTATTCGCCATAGGGATCTTCCACTGCCTTTTTAAACCATTCATGCTGATCGGAACAATGATTCACTACCAGATCCATCAGCAGATACATATCCCGTTTCTTTACTTCCCGGATCAGTTCTTCGATATCCTCCATCGTACCGAACATAGGGTTAATGTCTCTGTAATCGGAAATATCATACCCCTGGTCTGCCATGGGAGACTGGTAAACCGGAGACAGCCACAGGATATCGATCCCCAGGTCTTTCAGATAATCCAGTTTTGAAATGATCCCCTGGATATCGCCGATGCCGTCGTTGTTGCTGTCCGCAAATGTTCTCGGATAAATTTGGTATGCTACTTTATCATGCCACCACTGTTTCTTCATACTCTCTTGCTCTCCTTTGACAAATACATATTTCTCTTTCCCCTATTTTTATCTATATCCCCTTGAAACCGCTATACTGTCTGTTCTTTTCTATTTCTTCCTCCACAGACAGTTCTTTGCCGTTAAGCACCGCCTGAACCAGTTCATTCTGCACATATTTCAGTTTCAGTGAAAAAAAGGGGGCGTCCTCATTCAGAAGCCGGAAAAAAATCTTGTCTCCCTCCCAGAGATTCAGATCGAATACTTTGTCTTTTTCGATCCATACAAGCTCTCCTTCCCTGCAGTCTGTCAGATCCCCTATAAAAGCATCCGCAGTATACAGACACATATATTCTGTCACCCAGTTATCCGACTGAAAAGTGATCAGCCCCCGGAACCGATAGGAAGTCAGTTCCAGCCCGGTCTCCTCTCTGGTCTCCCGCAGCAGACATTCCTCCGGTGTTTCATCGGCTTCAAAATGACCTCCTACGCCGATCCATTTTTCCTTATTCACATCATTCTTTTTCTTTACCCGGTGCATCATCAGATATTTTCCCTCTTTTTCGATATAACACAGGGTTGTAAAAGGAAGTCTTTCCTGTTTTTCCATAATGATCAGTCCTCGCCAAACAGCTTGTTTTTATAGTAGGAATCCGCTGTGTAAAGAGCCGCCGCCGGATTATTTCCCAGAACTCTGTCTTTTGCCACAAGTGTAGTAGTCAGTCCCTCAGCGTATTTGTAAAAGAGACTGTCATGCCCCACACACAGACCCATAACAATATTCAGATCTGTTTTTTCTTCATTCAGGATCTTGGCCTGGAGAATAGGATTACAGATGTTGATCCCTACTTTTTCATATTCTTTCGGAAGTCCCGCGTCCACTTTTTTTACCGCTCCCGCTTTGCAGGCCACACCATAGACTTCAAATCCGTGATGTCTCAGGATCCTGGTCAGGATCCCGGTTTCCCGGATCAGTCCCGCGCAGGTGGCGATGCCGATCTTTTTGGCGCCGATGCGCTTGGCGAATTCAATGACTTCTTCCACCCGGGTCTTTTGGCAGTAAAAGTCGCATTCCACTCCTGCCGCCGCTTCCATGACTTTATGATTCTCTTCTTCTCCGTACAGTTTTACTACTTCCTGTACAAAGTCCTTGTCTGTATGTTCAGTCAGGCAGAAATCCGGATAGGTTTCTCCCTGACCCGGCCCGTTGATACAGCGGGTTACGCCGCAGTCCGCGCAGCTTCTTCTAATCGTATCGTGTTTCATTTTCTGACCTTCTTTCTTCTTGAATTTTTTAACAGATTTAATATAACAGATTTTTTGTTTTTTTCCAGTATCTGCATCTATTTTCCTGTATCTTTCCAAAAACAAAACCGGCGCGAAAGAACGTTCCCGTTTCTTTCGCGCCGGACCGCTTAGGAGATGTACATGATAATGAAGTTAAACAATTTAATTTTCAACGGATCAGAAGTCCACTTCTGTGCCGTAATATGTGCATGTGAACAGTTTTTCCATTTCCGCCGGAGTAATTGCTCTCGGGTTGGATCCTGTACATGCGTCTGTGATCGCCAGTTCGGCAATATGCCCTACTTTTTCTTTGAATTCCTGTTCCTGGATACCGAATTCCTGCAATGTTTTCGGAATATTCAGGTGTACATTATAACTGTCAATTTTTGCGCAGAGGCTGTTGATCAGCGCTTTTTCCGACATTCCTTCCAATCCTACGAATCTGGCGATCTCCGCGTAGCGTTTTGCGGCTGTAGGATCTTTCGCGTTGTATTTAATTACATAGGGCAGATAGATGGCATTGGCGCATCCGTGAGGAATATGTCCTGTAGAAAAAGCGGCTCCGGTCTTATGGGCCATAGAGTGGACAATGCCAAGGAGCGCATTGGAAAAGGCCATGCCTGCCAGACACTGGGCGTAATGCATCTGTCCTCTTGCTTCCATATTGCCCCGGAAAGATCCCGGCAAATAATCCAGTACCATTTCAATGGCTTTTAATGCCAGCGCGTCGGTAAAGGGATCATGGACAGTGGAAACATAAGCCTCAATGGCATGTGTCAAAGCGTCCATTCCTGTGTAAGCCACCTGTTTCGGAGGAAGGCCTTCTACCAGCTGGGCGTCAACGAAAGCCACATCCGGCGTGATATTAAAGTCAGCCAGCGGATATTTTACGCCGGTCTTGTAATCTGTGATAACAGAAAACGCGGTTACTTCCGTAGCAGTTCCGGAAGTAGTAGAGATCGCCGCGAAACGGGCTTTCTGACGAAGTTCCGGGAAACTGAAAGGCGTGATCAGATCTTCAAAAGATGTATCCGGGTATTCATAAAAGACCCACATTGCTTTTGCCGCGTCAATGGGTGAGCCGCCGCCCAAGGCAACGATCCAGTCCGGTTCAAACTCCCGCATTGCGGCCGCGCCTTTCATAACGGTATCTACAGACGGATCCGGCTCTACCCCTTCAAACAGCTGCACTTCCATGCCTCCTTCTTTCAGATAGTCTTCTACTTTCTGAAGAAAGCCCTGCCGTTTCATGGAACCTCCCCCTACAACTACAAATGCTTTTTTCCCTTTCAGGTTTTTCAGTTCCTCAATACATCCTTTTCCGTGATAAATGTCTCTTGGTAAAGTAAATCTTCCCATTGTTTTGTCCCTCCTTAGATTTTCTGTTCTATTTTCAATCGGTTTTGCCATTTTTTGTATCCCGGCGGGAAATATTCCTTACTGTTTCGGATAAAAACCGCTGGGGGTCTCATTGAGATTGATCATAATGTTTTTCTGCTGGGTGTAATGATCCAGGATCACTTTATGGGTCTCTCTGCCGATGCCGGATTTCTTGTAGCCGCCGAAAGGCGCTCCCGCCGGGATCTGGTTATATGTATTTACCCACATTCTTCCGGTTTCGATTCCGCGGGATACCCGGATAGCTCGGTTGATGTCTTTGGTCCATACCGCGCCTCCAAGGCCGTACTGAGAGTCGTTTGCCATTTCGATGACTTCCTCTTCAGTCTTGAATTTGATCACAACTGCCACCGGTCCGAAGATTTCTTCCTGAGCCACACGCATATCGTTTGTCACATTTGTGATCAGCGTAGGCTGCATGAAGCATCCGTCTTTGCAGCTGCCTTCTGTATACCGGTCTCCTCCGCAGGCGATGACCGCTCCTTCTTCTTTCGCGATATTGATATAGGAAAGTATTTTTTCCACCTGTTTTTCGTTGATCTGAGAGCCCATCTGGGTATTCATATCCAGAGGATCTCCCACTTTGATCTTTTTGAAGGCGTCTACTGCCTGTTCGATAAATTTGTCATAAATGCTTTCCTGTACAAATACTCTGGATCCCGCGCAGCAGACCTGTCCCTGATTAAACAAGATGCCCAGCTGCAGTCCGTCCAGCGCCATATCCCAGGGGCAGTCCTCGAAATAAATATTCGCGCTCTTTCCGCCCAGTTCCAGGGTAGAGGGGATCAGTTTATCTGCAGCGGCCTTTGCCACATCCAAACCGATTTCTGTAGATCCGGTAAATGCCAGTTTCCGGAAGCCCGGATGCTCCAGCATATACTGCCCGGATCTGGATCCGCTTCCGGTGATCAGATTCAGCACCCCTGCCGGGAGCAGGTCCTCGATCAGTTCCATAAATACCAGCATGCTCAGCGGCGTGGAGGATGAGGATTTAAATACAATACAGTTGCCTGCCGCAAGAGCCGGCGCCAGCTTCCATGCTCCCATCAGGAAGGGGAAGTTCCACGGTACAATCTGACCGACTACGCCGATAGGCTCCCGCAGGATCAGGCTCAGAAAATTGCCGTCCAGCACGCTGGCGGAGCCTTCTTCCGTACGGATAGCTCCCGCGAAATACCGGAAGTGATCCGAGGAGTATGGCACATCAATGGCCATGGTCTCCCGGATGGGTTTTCCGTTGTCCATGGATTCTACGGTTGCCAGCAGCTCCTTATTTTCATCTATACGGTCCGCGATCTTTAATAATATATCTGCTCTCTTAGAAGGCTCCACCGCTTTCCACCCGGGATAAGCGGCCCAGGCTGCCCTGACTGCCTCATCCACATCTTCTTTGGTAGCCTGGGCGCAGTAAGCCAGATGTTTTCCTGTGGCCGGATTTGTCGTCTCAAAAATTCCCTTGTCTGAGGCTTCTTTCCACTGGCCGTTAATATATAAACCATACTTTTCTTTTAATGTAACATTCATTTCTGCCAACTTCCTTTCTTTCTTCGCTACGGATATGAAAAGCGGGACTTAAGCTAAACCCGCTTTCATACAGACACGGAAATTTCGGAGGGATTTCTCGATTTCTGTATTTCTTATCCGTTGAGCACATTATAGTGCTTTCTTCTGTGAATAGTCTTGTGTATTCAAACAAATTGTATGTATATTTTTGTTTAAATTCACAACTTTATTCTTTTTTATTTCTTTTTCATTGTATTTTCACACAATTTCATAGTAAAATACTATTAAAAATTCAGAAAGGAGATTCTGCCATGAACGATTCTGTTAACAATCCATCGGAACGGCTGCTCCATGCCAGCTGGGATCTGATGCAGGCGGCCAGAAAGGGCGGCGTAGGCGCAATCATCGAGAAAGCGGGAGAGATCTTTGACTGTCCCGTTTTGTTTGTAGACGATTGTTTCCGTCTGATCGCCAGCTGCCCTGCAGGGCCTACGGAAGATGAAAAATGGAACCGCATTCTTGCGGAAAGAAGCCTGGATCTGCATCTGATCTGGAACATCCTGGAGGAAAATGTCCAAAACGCGGAAAGTTTTTATAAACCTTTTTATTCCAATACCGGGCTCTGCCGGGAACATCCTCTTATCATGGGGGAACTGCTTTTTGAAAAGACCGTATACTGACATATTCTGATCTGTCTGGGGGAGATTCCTCTTCAGGAAGATGATCTGGACCTTGTGTCCAGCCTGATCTACATCCTGGAACTGAATCTGAACAGGCGTGAAGAAAACATTGACCACTGGCACAAATCCATGTCCACCAGGCTGCAGGATCTGCTGACTTTGGATACGCCGGAACATCTGATAGATCTGGCGGTGAACACGCTGGGCTCCAGTTTGAGTTCCCGTTTTGCCATACTGGTAACCCCTTTTGGCAGCCGGGCCTCTCAGCAGGCCTTCGCTCACCTGGCTGTTGTGCGCCTTCAGGAAAAGTTCCGCAATGTGGTATCCCTTATTTTTGACAACGGGATCGTCACTCTCTTCGGAGGCGTAAAATATTCCGCGGCAGCTCCGATCCTTCGTCCAGACAACAATTATCTGGCGGATCAGCTGTTTTCCTATTTTGAGCAGTACAATATGAAAAGCGGACTGAGCAACAGTTTCCAGGATCTGCGCTACACCCGCCTTTATTATCATCAGGCTCTGTTTGCGGCTCAGCTTTCCACTTCTATGAACGCAAAAGGCAGAGCCATCTTTATGGATCAGATGCCTCTGCCTTTATTTTCCGCTCTGCTGAAAACAGAGCCTGGACGGGTATTTATCCATCCTGTTATTTTTCAAATCCGCAGCTATGACAAAAAACACAGTACTGTATATGAGCATACTCTGCGGATCTATGAACTTTCCATGCGCAATAAGGATGAAGCCGCTTCCAGGCTCAACATCCATAAAAACACCCTTCAGTATCGTCTGAACCGGATCATGGATCTGTTCGACCTTCCTTTGGATGATACGTGGACTTCCCTGAACCTGCTTTGCACCTCTCTGATGCTCCAGATCGATGAAAGCCTGGGAGACCGCAACACTGCTCCCCATCGCTGAAATCTGTCAGAACCATCCGAGACATTTTCCGATCCAGTAGATCAACCCCAGCACCCAGCTGGTAAAAATCCCGTACAGAATCACCGGACCGGCTATGGTAAAGATCTGACACCCTACGCCGAATACCTGTCCTTCTTTTTTAAACTCAACGGCAGAGGCAGCCACTCCGTTGGCAAATCCTGTAATAGGCACCAACGCTCCCGCGCCGCCGAATTTTGCAATAGAGGGATAGATATTCAAGCCGGTGAGCACAACGCTTCCAAGGATCAGAAAAATACTGGTCCACCCGGCCGCCTCTTCTTTTCCCATCTGATTGGCGGCGCATATATTCATAATGATCTGCCCGATCACGCAGATGGCGCCTCCTGTGAGAAAAGCCCGGAACATGTTTCGTGGCAGGCTGAAAGAGGGCGTTACCTGTCTGACATACTCCCCGTACTTTTGCTGCCGCTTTTCTTTGTCGGTTTCATTTTCAATATTCATCCTGATTTCTCCTTTATCATTCCGTTCCTGATCTGCTGTTTGCTATTTTTTATACAGACACAGGAAAAAATACAGCGCTCCCGCCAGTTTCCCCATGGCAAAACAGAACATCCCGGCATTCAGCCCGTATTTCAGCCCGCTTCTACGGAATATTACCGGCCACACCTGGAGCACCTCTGCAAGAGCCGCCGCCAGACATCCCACAAAAATCCCGGCGAAAATCCCGAAAACCGCCGGCAGCCATATGCCTATCGGAATAGGAATCCCAAAAAACACAGACAGGATATTTCCCGTTATGCCTCCGGCTATAATGGCGTTTTCATAAGCCATTACATGGATTGCCGTACTGCTTTTTCCCGCCAGTCTGGGCACTACGCCCACACTGGTGATCAAAGCGAATGTCCCTGCGGAAGTGGCTCCGCCGCAGATCAGTCCCAGCGCCGCCAGGACAATTTCCTTAATCAACATCTATCGATTTCCCTTCTCTGCTGCTGTCTTCCATATAGGTAGTATCCACATCCTGTTCGTATTTGCGCATGGACACCTGAACAGGCGTAGGGTCGTCGGTAATCTTTTTCCTGCCGATGTGGTTGTAAAAAACCAGTATGCCCAGGGGCAGTCCGATACAGTAACAGATTTCCAGTATCGTAGGACCGGAAGCTTCCTGTCCTGTAACCTGCGTATAAAATTTATCAAATACCTCGGGAACAGATACGTCGTTGTTGAATGTCATGATCATAAACGCAGCGCCGAAAAACAAAACCGCGCAGATCAGACAGGTCTTGATAAGCTGCCATGCTTTCGGTTCTTCCCTGGGCATATAGTGGATGATAAAGTCCGCTTCCCCAAGATTCACAATCTTCAGTCCCGGATATTTTTTATGGATCATCTGTATGATAATGAGCAGGCTGAAAGTCTGGACCTGACGTTTTTCTTTTCCCTGGAATCTTGGAAAACAGTACAGTTCCAGATGTTTCAGACTGTCTTTGATTCCCGGATCTTCGCATTCCATTTTTCCGATATCTCCCAGCGTCACCCGGCGCCTGCTGACTACATTGTTTTGTCCGATTTTCAGATAAAGCGTTTCTTCTGGCATCCTTATGCCTCCTGATCTCCTGAGAAGCCCTGTTTTACTTCATTTCCCATATGGCGTACTGCCTGCTGCCACTCTCTTTTTGTCGAAGACGCCGCGTCCCTGATCTCCTCTTTGCTGTCCGCTGCCGCCTCCTGTACTGCTTTTTTAGCAGTCATCGCTGCGTCTTTTACATTTTCTCCGGTAGCAGCCGCCGCGTCTTTCATTTCAGAACCGGTTTTCACAAACGCCTGTTTCATATCTTCGCCGACCTGACGCCCGGCTTCTTTTAACTTTTCCCCTTTCTCCTGCATCTGTTTTACCAGCACCCCTTTTTCCCTGGAACTGTCCTCTCTGACACAGACTCTGTAATATAAAATGCCTCCGATAACAGCAGCCGCCGCTGCCAGCAGCAGGCAGATACGATATGTTTTATGCCTCATATCCAAACCCTTCCTTTTCTTTTTTCTTTAGTATGAGACAAAAAAATTATTTTATGCATGATCTTCCGCGGCGCTGCGCATACGGCTCAGAAGTTTTTTTTCCATTCTGGAAACCTGCACCTGAGTCATATTCAGCTCTCTGGCCACATCCGTCTGAGTCCGGTCCTGGAAATACCGCATGTAGATCAGCTGCCGCTCTTTGGCGTTCAAAGTTCCCAGCAGCTGTTCCAGCAGTATCCGGTTATGGACTTTTTCATTTTCATCTCCTGTCCCCGGGATCTGATCTTCCAGACAGATTTCTTTGCCGTCCGGCGCGCTGACCGGTTTGTTCAGGGAATCGATTCGGGTATTGGCTTCCATTGCCATCAGTATTTCCTCGGTGTCAAGCCCTGTTTCCCCCGCGATTTCCCGGATTGTCACATCCCGGCCCCATTTTTCCTGAAGTTTCTGCACAGCCAGAGATATTTTCCAGCTGTTTTCTTTCAGAGTACGGCTTACTTTGATCATGCCGTCGTCCCGGAGGAAACGTTTGATCTCTCCGGTGATCACAGGCACCGCGTAAGTAGAAAATTTCACATCAAATCCCGTATCAAATCTGTCTATGGCTTTCATCAGGCCGATACTCCCGATCTGAAACAGATCTTCCGCTTCGTATCCTCTGTTGGCGAACCGGTGTACAATGCTCCAGACCAGGCCCAGATTTTCTTTTACAAGCGTATCCCGCGCCTCCTTATCCCCCTGTCGTGACTGTTGGATCAACTGATCTGTCCGGGTCATTCCTTTCACCCGCCGATCCGGCGTTTCATTACCACTCTGGTTCCTTTTCCCGGGCTGGAATACACCTGCACATCATCCATAAAGGCTTCCATAAACGCGAAGCCCATACCGGACCGTTCCAGCTCGGGTCTGGTGGTAAACATCGGCTCCATGGCCTGTTTGATATTGATGATCCCCACTCCCTCATCGGTAATGCCAATGGTCACAGTGGATCCTATGACCGTACACTCCAGAAATATTTTTCCCGATCCCTGCCGGTACCCGTGTATGATGCAGTTTGTCACTGCCTCAGAGACCGCGGTCTTTACATCCGCAAGCTCGTCGATAGTGGGATTCAGGGGACTGATAAAGGCTGCCACCGCCATCCTGGCAAAACCTTCATTTTCCGACCTGGCGTCAAATACGATCTGCATCTCATTTTGTTTTTCCATGGTATCCTCCCTGTTATTCATCCTGATCCTCCTCTACTTTTACAAGTTTATACAGACCTGCCATAGAAAATATTTTCCGTACCCGCTCATTTTTCAGATGCACGGCCTTTACCTTCCCGCCTGCAAATCCCATGTTCCTGCATCTTCCCAGAATAACCCCGATCCCGGAACTGTCCATAAACTCCGTCTCCGAAAAATCAAAGATCACTGTCTGTATCCGGTAGGTATCCACAGCCAGATCCGCCCGGGCCTGTATTTGACTGGCCACATGATGATCCAGTTCCCTGGGCACATATATGGTCAGGCTGGCGCCCTTTACCTCATATTGAAAATCCATACTTACTCCTTTCCCGTGAAACAAAAAAGACGCCATATCCCTATGACGTCTTTCGTAAAATTTCATATATATTTTTTATTATAAGCTAATTGTTGCCGGTATCTGCGTTATTTCCCTCATTGTCATTTCCGGAAGCATCTCCGTCGGCGGAATCGCTGATCCCGTATTCCTCTTTATGAGAATTGATAAAATTAATGCAGTTTTGCGATTCGCTCTTGATACTGCTGGAAGCGCCGTCCTGATCCACTACCACCTGGAACCATTTTGCCGCGTTGGTTCCGTCCTTCTGCTGATAATAACAGTGCGCCAGGTAATAAGCCGCTCTGCCGTCCTTATAGGACTGATCCGTGTTCATGATCTCCATAAACTGGCTGATGGCATCCTCGTAATTGCCGTTTGTATATTCTCTTACCGCCGATACATACTGATCCTCCAAAACGGTGTCTTTTACCGTGTCGAACACTTCGGTGTAGATCGTCTTGGCATCATCGCTGAACAGATCTGAATTGACTCCGTCCAGATCCTTGGCAGCCTGTTCATAATCCTTGTCCGAATATGCGGTATATGCTTTCAGGAGAGCATCATAAGCCGCTGCCGTATCCTCCGCGGAAGAAGATGAAGCTTTTGCTTCTTCGATCTGCTGATTCAGACTGTCGATCTCATTCTGGAGACTCTGAACATCCTGATCCCGGGTGGAAAGCTGTTCATTTGCCTGCACCAGCGCGCTGTTGGCGTCATTCTGGGCCCGCTGACGGACTCCGGATCACAAGGAAACATACTACCGCTATGCCGATAGCGGCTCCTACCAGGATGTTTACCACGGACATAAGCGTTGTGTTATCTTTGAAACGCCGGGGGCGGATGATAATGTCGTTTCCGCTCTCATAGGTCACTGTATCTTTGTCCCCTTTTTCTTTTCCGGATCCCTTTCCCCCATCTTTCAGATGCTCGCTGCATTCCTGAAGATAGGTCATAGTCGTAATATTGTTTTTGTCCACTTTCGCGGCCGCTTTCAGACATTTTTTCGCCAGGTCGTATTTTTCCTCTTTGATATAAAGCAGCGCCAGCAGCTGCTGCCCTTTTACCAGTTTCGGATTCTCAGAGACGACTTTTTTCAGCTGTATCACTGCCAGATCCTCGTTGCCCTGACGGCAGTACAGAAGTGTCTGATTAAATTTCTTGATAGTCTGGTTCAGCTTTTCCAAATACACATTGTTGCTCTGGATCTTTCTGAGATATTCTGAAGCCGGATTGTCATCCGGGATCAGACTTTTGCTGATCACCCATTCGCTGAGGGCGTCAACTGCTTCGCCCATTTCAAAATAGACCAGTCCCAGCAGATTTCTGGCGTCCATATTCATTTTATTGTAACGCAGGCTGAGTTTCAAATCATCAATGGCACCGCTGAGATTACGCACCTTTGCCTTGGCAAGGCCGTCATTGTACAGCCGGTTTGAAACAGCCTGTATCTTTTTGATTACCCGCACATCGGCTTCACAGTTTGGACAGGTATCCGTACTGTCAAGCTGCGCGCCACAATTATAACAAAACATACAGCAAGCCTCCGTTATTTTTTACTCTCTTTCATCATTTCCTGTAAGATATCCATCATATCTGTCATATCACGGTTGTAGATCGCGTCTTCCGCTTCTTCGATTTCCATACTGGGTTTATACTTTTTCAGTTCTTCTTCAAAATCGATCATTTCTGTTCCTCCTGTTTTATCGTCTTTATATAGTTTCTCAATGCTCCGATAAAATAAAGGGAGCCGGTACAAAACAATTTCTGTCCGGGTGACTTTTTCCGGTACACACTTTGAAAAGCTTCCCTGTAATCATGAAAACAGGAGGTATCCTCCCTTCCGTCTTCCTGAAAAGTTTTCAAAAGTTCTGTTTCCGAAAGTCCCCGCTGTCCCGGGATCAGCGTAACCGTTACAGATTCCCACAGCTGCGCTTTTGTCAGGAGCCGTATGGTCTCGTGATAATCCTTTTCCTTTACCATGGAAAACAAAAGCAGCGGTTTTTTGGAATCCTCCCGGCACAAAAAGGCCGCTGTCCGGATAAACTCCCGGATTCCCGCCGTATTATGGGCTCCGTCCAGATAGATCTCCGGCCGGATTTCTTCCATCCTGCCCGGCCACCGGGCGTTTTGCAGACCTGTCCGAATGGCCTCATCCCATTTTCCGTCCCCCCGGGTCAGCATTCTTACCGCAGTTACCGCCAGGGCTCCGTTCATAGCCTGATACGCCGACACAAAGGGAATGTTCCAGCTTGTGCCATTATCATACTCAGTAAATATGGAAAAATCAATGAATTTATTCTTAATTTCACGAATTTTACACATATCCGGCCGTATAACACAGCAGGGACAGCCCAGCTCACGGGCTTTTTGTTCAATCACAGCCGCTCCTTCCTCACTGGTCCCGTCGCATACTACCGGCACCCCCGGCTTCAGGATCCCCGCCTTTTCACCGGCGATCTTTTCTATAGTATCTCCCAGTATTTCCGTATGCTCCAGGCTGATAGAAGTGATCACAGTCACAAGGGGACGGCTGATACTGTTGGTGGCGTCCAGTCTGCCCCCCAGCCCCGTTTCCAAAACAGCGTATTCCACTCCGGCTCTGCTGAATAATACCACACCCATTGCAAAAATAAACTCGAAAAACGTAGGGTGGGGAAAATTTTTCTTTTTCATAATATCCACCGCCAGGGAAACTTCTCTGTACGCCTCCAGAAACTCCTCTTTGGAACACATTGCTCCGTCTATCACAAAACGCTCCCGGATATCCTCCAGATGGGGAGAAGTGAACAGACCTGTCTTTTTCCCTGCCGCCCTCAGGATATGGTCCAGAAACATGCAGACGCTTCCCTTGCCGTTGCTTCCCGCCACATGGATGATCTTCATCTGATCCTGTGGATTTCCCAGAGTGCCCAGCAGCTCTTTTGTATGATCCAGACTGTTCTTTTTTGTAAATTTCGGAATGCTCAGCAGATACTCCACCGCATTTTTGTATTGTACTCCGGTTTCTTCCTTACACATTGCGTTTTCCTCTTGTTTCATTTAAACTTTCTTCTGCAATAAAACAAAAGTGTGCATGGCACACTTTTGTCTCTTTTTACTGTATCTGAGCCAGACGCTCCTGCACGTCAGACATCATTTTTTTGTATTTTTCCAGTTTTCCTTTTTCTTCCTCTACTTTCGCCTGGGGAGCTTTGCTGAGGAATTTTTCATTATTCAGCATACCGTTGGAACGGGCCAGCTCTTTTTCCAGTTTTGCTTTTTCCTTTTCCAGACGTTCTTTTTCTTTTTTCATATCCACCAGGTCTTCCAGAGGCACATAAACTACCGCATGGGGAATGACTACCGATACGGCATTGTCCGGGATTCCGGTCTTGTCTGTCTGCACATGGAACTCCGCGGCGCTGAACAGATGACCGTAATTTTCTTTCAGACTGTCATATTCTTCCAGAAGTTTAACGTCTTCGGAAACCATATAGAATTTCGCTTTCCTGCTTGGCGGCACGTCCATTTCCGCACGGAGGTTTCGCACTCCTTTTACCAGCACCTTCAATTTTTCTATGGCGTCTTCCTGAGCCGGGAAGTTCCATTCATCTTTGTATTCCGGCCAGGAAGCCAGCATAATGGTTTCTTCTTCCGGATGAAGGGTGCAGAATATTTCTTCTGTAATAAAAGGCATAAAGGGGTGGAGCAGCTTCAAGGCGTTGGTCAGCACCTCTTTTAAGGTCCACAGCGCGCTTTCGGCTTTCATTTCCGGATTTTCTTTGTTGTATATACGTACTTTCGCAAGTTCAATATACCAGTCGCAGAATTCCTCCCAGATAAAATCGTAAACTTTCTGCACTGCAATGCCAAGTTCGAACTTATCCATATTTTCCGTTACGTCTTTTGCCAGCGTATTTACTTTTGACAGGATCCATTTGTCCGCCGGTTTGAGATCCTTTTCTTCCGGTTTGGCGATTTCCTGATCCCCAAGATTCATCATGATAAATCTGGAAGCGTTCCATACTTTATTGGCAAAGTTTCTGCTGGACTCTACACGTTCCCAGTAAAAACGCATATCATTGCCCGGCGCGTTTCCTGTTATCAGAGTCAGACGCAGAGCGTCCGCTCCGTATTTGTCAATGACTTCCAGCGGATCGATACCGTTGCCCAGGGATTTGCTCATCTTTCTTCCCTGGGAATCCCTTACAAGTCCGTGGATCAGCACCGTATGGAAAGGTTCCGTGCCGGTCTGTTCCAGAGCGGAAAATACCATACGGATTACCCAGAAAAAGATAATGTCGTAACCGGTAACAAGCACGTCCGTAGGATAGAAATAATCCAGCTCTTCTGTCTTTTGGGGCCATCCCAAAGTGGAAAAAGGCCACAGAGCGGAGGAAAACCAGGTATCCAGAGTATCTTCATCCTGTTTAAAATGAGTGCATCCGCATTTCGGACATTTCTCCGGCATCTCTTTCGCCACTACCATCTCTCCGCATTCCTGGCAGTAATATGCAGGGATCCGGTGTCCCCACCAGAGCTGTCTGGAAATACACCAGTCCCGGATGCCTTCCAGCCAGTGCATATATGTTTTTCCAAAGCTCTCCGGTACAAATTTCAGCCGTCCGGATGTCAGGGCTTCAATAGCCGGCTTTGCCATTTCATCCATTTTTACGAACCACTGGGGCTTTACCATAGGCTCTACCGTGGTTTTGCAACGGTCATGGGTTCCCACGTTGTGTACGTGAGGCTCTACCCGCACCAGCAGTCCCATTTCATCCAGTTTTTCCACAATAGCTTTTCTGGCTTCGTAACGGTCCATGCCCTGGTAGATTCCGGCATTTTCGTTCATTGTGGCGTCATCGTTCATTACATTGATTTCCGGCAGATTATGGCGTTTTCCCACTTCAAAGTCGTTGGGGTCATGGGCGGGTGTGATCTTCACGCATCCGGTACCGAATTCTTTGTCTACATACGCGTCCGCTACAACCGGGATCTCTCTGTTTACGATAGGCAGGATCAGCGTCTTGCCCACAAGGTCTGTATATCTGTCGTCATCGGGATTTACCGCTACCGCCGTATCTCCCAGCATAGTTTCCGGACGGGTAGTTGCGATTTCCACAAATCTGCCTTCTTCTCCGGCAACAGGATATTTAATGTGCCAGAAATGGCCTTCCTGCTCCACATGCTCTACTTCCGCGTCTGAAATTGATGTTTTGCAGACCGGACACCAGTTGATGATCCTGGATCCTTTATATATATATCCCTTATTATACAGACGGATAAATACTTCTTTTACCGCCTCGGAACATCCTTCGTCCATGGTAAAACGCTCTCTGTCCCAGTCCGCGGAAGATCCCAGCTTCTTTAACTGATTTACGATCCTTCCGCCGTATTCTTCTTTCCATTCCCAGGCATACTTTAAAAATTCCTCTCTGGTCAGGTCGGATTTTTCAATGCCCTCGCTTTTTAATTTGTCGATTACCTTTACTTCTGTGGCAATGGCCGCGTGATCTGTGCCAGGCTGCCACAAAGCGGAATATCCCTGCATTCTTTTATAACGGATCAGGATATCCTGCATCGTATTGTCCAGGGCATGTCCCATATGCAGCTGCCCTGTAATATTTGGAGGAGGCATTACAATGGTAAACGGTTTCTTGCTCCTGTCCACTTCCGCATGGAAATATTTGTTATCTTCCCACTTTTTATAAAGACGTTCTTCCAGGTCTTTCGGGTTATAAGTTTTTTCCAACTCTTTGCTCATTCCTGTTCTCCTTTATCAGATAGTAATCGTCCCGCCGGCAATAAAAAAACCCTTTCCCGGACATCCGGGAAGGGCGAAAAACCGCGGTACCACCTTCCTTATATGGCAGCTCCGCCATATATCTCATTTCTGTATCCATCATTCTGTAACGGGAATTCCCGGGAAAACCTACCCGCCGCAGTCTCTGCAAGACTCCGGGTTCAGCTCTCCGGCTCCAAAGCTACCTTCCACAGTCCGCTCTCCGGTCCGCCTTTCAGCCTGGGGCAGTCCTCTCTGAGGGTGCGCGCCCTGTGTACTCCTCTTTGTCATCGCCTTTGCGATTTATGTTTCAATGCTAATAATAATCAACAAAAATCCCCTTGTCAAGCTTATTTACACTTCCGGGATCTGTTTCTGCTCATTGCAGAACTTTTCATATTCACAGTCTCTGTCCAGATTTTCCGCGATCACAGTCTTTAATTGATCCGCAAACTTCCGGCCCCGCTCCACTTCTCCGCCGGTTCCGTGATAAGCGGTCACATTGATGATCGTATTGATCATCAGGATCATCTCCTCCGCGAAATTATCCGCAGAAGTAAAGGACGCGTCCAGCTCCAGCTGATTTTTTTCTATATCAAGTTTAAAATCGATCACTTTCCTATCCTCCCTGTCTATTTTCCGTATTCCATCCGTATCCGAATGGTTTTCTCTTATTATACAAAAATCCCTGATCGCTGTAAACAAAACACAGAAAAAACATAGCCTTTCTATTTTATTAAAATTTTTTTAATTGACACCTGCTTTCTGTAAACTTAATATAATCTTAAACACGTACCTGGCGAAGGCTGCATCATTCGCAAAGGTGCAGATTCAGTCAGGAGATATCATTGTTATGAAAAACTGGAAAAAGCTTGATAATGCAGCGAAGATTTTCCCCTCCACCATTGAACAGTCGGAGACCAGAGTCTTTCGCTTCTACTGCGAATTAAATGAAAACGTCAATCCTCAGGCTCTGCAGGACGCAGTCTGTCAGGCAGTGAAGCAGTTCCCGCATTTTCTGAAAATACTGAGAAAAGGACTTTTCTGGTACTATCTGGAAAGCAGTCATCAAAAACCTGTTGTCACAGAAGAATGCGAGGCTCCATGCCCTCATATATACCGGCCGGGACAGCACAACCTTCTGTTCCAGGTGACTTATTACAAAAAGCGGATCAACATTGAAGTTTTTCATGTTCTGGCTGACGGAGCCGGCGCCATCGAATTTCTGAAATTTGTCCTTGCGGCATATTTTAACATTCTTTATCCCGGCACCCTTCCTCTGGACGATCCGCTGATCCACAACCAGATCGCCATTGAGGAGCTGGATTCGGATGCTTTTGAAGAATACTATACCGGGGGCAAGGATCCCCGATCCAAAAAGAAAAGCCGGGTATGGCTGCTCCGTTCCAAACGCCGGCCGGATCTGGACCTGAATGTTACGGAAGGCATCATGTCCGCCCGGCAGATCCTGGATCTGTCTCACCGGTATCATGCCACTATGACGGAATTTCTGGTAGCGGTATTTATCCGTTCTCTTGTCCGGCGGATGTCAGACAGGGAGCTGCGAAAATCCATTGTGATCGATATTCCCATTAATCTCCGTAATTTTTTCCCTTCGGAGACTACAAGGAACTTTTTTGCGATCCTGCCCGTTACCTACCGGCCCAACAGCCGGGACGATTCTCTGGAAATGATCTGCGAAGTGGTTTCCCGGGAATTTTCCCAAGTGATCACAAAAGAAAATCTCCTTGGGAAGATCAATTCCCTCGGTTCCTTTGAGCGCAATATGCCCATGCGGCTGATCCCTGTATTTATCAAGGATCCGGGACTTCAGTTCTGCAATTTTTTAGCTAAGCGCTTTGTAACCGGGTGTTTTTCCAATCTTGGAAGGATCATCCTGCCGGAAAGTTTTACCCCCTATGTGGAACAGGTGGGCGTATATTCTTCCACATTGACAGTACAAGCGGAATGCTGCACTTACGTGGACAAGCTTTCCATCGGTTTTACCGATGCTTTTCTGGACGTATCCGTTGTATATGATTTCTTTCATATGCTGAACGAAATGGGCGTGGAAATTGAACTGCATACCAATACTCCTGTTGGAGAAAAGCAGACGTCAAAAACAGACGCCGGTCCCAATACCGCTTATATTGCTGATCCTACGGTTCCCAGAATCTTAACGGACACGGATGTATTTCCCATCCCCAAGACCCGGAAGCACAAGATCGCCCGATTTCTCAAGATTGCCAATATTCTGTGCATTATCGCCATGCTGCTTTACGCTCTGTTTTATCTTTTAACAGACGATCAGCAGTACTGGATCTTGATCATGTGCATCAACACAATATTTATCTGGAACGGCATTGTCCGGGGTATGGTCATGAAGACCAGTCTCCTGCGAAGGCTGTTCACCCGGTTCCTATGGACCAGCATTTTTTATTTTGCCATAGATCTGCTGTCCGGCTGGCATCAGTGGTCTCTGACCCAGCAGCTGCCTGTGTTCTGCCTGGTCAATCTGTTTTTAAGTCTGTATCTGGCGGGCCTGTTCAAAACGGAAACCGCAGACGAAGAGCTTACCCTTTATCTGTCCCTGGAATGTCTCATGGGCATTGTGCCGGGTGCTCTTACTCTGCTGGGCGTATTGTATTTCAGCTATTTTACTATGATCGTTTCCATTATCTGTCTGGTCTTTCTGATTCTGATGGTTCTGTTCCGCTGGCGCAGCATCAAACACGAATACAAAAAGACGTTTCATGTATGACAAAAAAGAGGATTTCTCTTCCTGCGGATCCGAAGATCCGCAGGAGGGGATATCCTCTTTGTTATTTTCTGTTGTTTTATCCCGGAAGTCTTTGGAAATCAGTCATTATATTCCGCGCTCCAGTCCAGAATCTTTCCGTCAGAAGCCTGGATTTCGTAATCATATTCCATTCCGTTCTGGAAAAATTCGATCTCATATACATTGACGCCATCGTCCCGTTCCATTTTTGCTTTTGTATAGTTTACTTTTCCGCTGACACCGGAATGTTTCAGGGCGATTTCTTTTGCCTTATCCACACTGATATTTCCGCTTTCTCCGGAAGCGCTGCCCTTCTGTCCGCTGCCTGTGGAATATACTTCCAGTCTTTCACGGTCCGCCTGACGTACAGTTCCGTCAGAGGCCTGGATCTCATAGGAATATTCCCAGTCAGATGTAATAAAGACCACGTCATATACCAGTCTGCCGTCCTCATAGTCTCTGGCAACCTTTTTTATAGTGGCCTGGGAAGCTTTTACTCCCGCATGTTCCAGGGCGATACTCTGGGCTTTGTTTGTTCCGATATCGCTGTCGGCTGTGCCGGAAGACGCATTGGAATCCGCCGCAGTATTTGCGCTGCCTGAGGCGTTTTCAGATGTCCGGGCACTGGCATTGTTCAGAGACTCTTTTTCATATTTTACGACTTCTCCGGTCACCAGATCGATTTCATAATCGTATTTATCAGAGGCTGTTAAAAATTCCACCTCATATACGCTGCGCCCTTCATCCCGATCCGTTCTCACGGAACTTCTTGTAACATCCCCTGACGCCACTCCCGCATGTTCCAGAGCAGTCTGCCGTGCCGATTCCTCTGTCACTTTCTGGACCTGGGATGTTCCGCTCTGAACGCCGCCTGAGGCCGCTGTATTGGTCCGGACTGACGCCGCCTGATTTTCCTGCCTGTTTCCTCTTTGATCCACAGCGTTGGCGCTGATGGCTATTACAACAGCTGCCGCTGCTACGATTGCTACGATCCCGCCTAATTTTTTTGTATCATTCATCTTTTTCATGTCTGTCAGCTCCTTTCCTTTTTTCTGAGCTAAGCATAACATTCAAAGATTAAAAACAGATTAGAATTTCTCATTTTTTTCTTTTTTAAAAAGAATCCGGAAACAGCTGCCTTTTCCCAGGGTACTGCGCACATCCGTATCCGCCTGGTGCAGCCGGGCGATCTCCCTGACCAGTGACAGTCCCAGTCCCACGGAAGTATTATCGCTTCTGGCGTTATCCGCCCGGTAAAACCGCTGCCAAATACGGGGCAGATCCTCCTCTTTGATACCGATGCCGTCATCTTCCACTTCCAGGACCACCCGGTTCCTCTGTTCATAGACCCGGATCCACACATTCCCGTTTTCTTTTCCGTATTTGCATGCGTTGGAGATCAAATTGGTCAGCATCCTGGCGGTCAGATCCGGATCCGCCTGTATATAGCAGCCCTCCTGGGTTTCCAGATGGAGGGTCTTTGCGCCGTTTTGGATCATTGCCTGTTCTTCCTCCACAGCAGATGCCAGGGCAGACAGATCTGTCCGCTCCTTCCGGATCTTCACCGTGCCTCTTTCAATCCTGGTAAATGTCAGCATTTCCTCGATCAGATCCGACATTTTTCTGCCCTGATGACTGATCACCTGGAGAGCCTCCTTATATTCCTCCGGATCCTGTTCTTCCAGCGCGTATTCGCATTCCGCCAGAATTACCGCCACCGGCGTGCGCAGTTCATGAGAAGCGTCGGAAGTAAACTGCTTTTCCCCTTCAAATGATTGATTCAGTCTCTCAAACATCCGGTTAAAAGCATCTTTCAGCCGCCGCAGTTCCTCGCTGTCATCCGGGATCCGGATCCTTCTGGTCAGGTCTTCGCCCGCGTTGATGCTGTCCGCCTGAGCGCAAATATCGTCAACAGGTTTCAGGGCCTTTCTGGAAATAAAATACCCGCCCAGGATAGCAATCACCGCCAGTCCCGGCAGGAGCGGCAGCATCAGCCTGGTGATCCGCAGGAGAGTGCTGCTGCCCTCGTTTTCATTGACAATGCCCCGAAGCCACAATCCTTGAAGGTTATCCGCCTCCGGTCTCTCATCGTAAACATAATATTTTTCCCTGCCTCTTTCCACAGCGCGTATCTGTCCATCTGAAAAGGCGCATTCTTCCTGGGTCAGGGCAATGGGATTTTCCCCGTAGATCAGCTCTCCGTTTAAATAAAGGGCAATGTAGATGCCGTCGTCGTAATCACAGAAATCGTCATCGATCTCCAGATATCCGTCTTTGTAGCGTATAAAATAGTCCCCTTCATCCACATCCCTGGTGTCTTCCGGATTCAGATATTCCAGTTCCTGAGTATTGGCCTCCACAAGGGCCGTAAGGCTGCCGCGGATATCCTCCCGCAGCACCTGGCGGCTGACCACCGCCAGAAGAGCCAGCACTACCGCCACGATAATGAACAGCAGCACTGCAAACCATCCTGTAATACGGGCTTTTATCGTCCTGTGTTTCATTTTGGATCCCTCAGCACATATCCGGTTCCCCTCACCGTATGGATCAGTTTCTCTCCAAAAGGCTCGTCTATTTTTTTCCTCAGATACCGGATGTATACGTCTATTACATTTGTACCGCCTTCATAGTCAAAATTCCAAAGACTGTTTTCGATCTGATCTCTGGTCATAACCTTGTTCTTATTGCAAAGCAGCACTTCCAGAAGGGCGTATTCTCTGGCTGTAAGCCGGATTTCTCTGCCTTCCCTTGTCACTTTATGGGCCCCTGTATCCATCACCAGATCCCCCGCTTCGTACCGGTTGGTCTGGTTTCCCGATGAAATTCTCGTCATGACCCGCAGTCTTGCCATCAGTTCCCGGAATGAAAAAGGTTTCACCAGATAGTCGTTGGCTCCCAGATCCAGTCCCGTTACTTTATCCTCTATCGTATCTTTTGCCGTCAGAAAGATCACAGGCGTCTGTATCCCTCTTTTCCGCATAAGCTCCAGAACTTCATATCCGTCTCTGCCCGGCATCATAATATCCAGGATCACTGCGGCATATTCCGCCATCTCCAGACAGTGCCAGGCGTCTTCTCCGTTATAGCAGGCGTCTACGGAATATCCTTCGGATTTCAGTTTTTTTTCTATGACACGATTCAGATCTTTTTCATCTTCTGCCAGTAAAATTCTCATATGCGCGCTCTCTCCTTATAGTTCCCTTCGGGGAACGGATCCTTGTCTTTCCAGACTCCTCCGGCGTCTCCCGGAAATGATCCACATGCACCGCGCAGTGGTGTTCGATAGGTTTCCATTCCACTTTTTTCACCAGCGCCACAAAGGCAATGGGGATAAAAGTAAACATAAATATCGGAAAGGTAACAATTGAAAGAAGTTTTTTCCCTGTTCCCGCATAAATATTTTTCCACTCTGTGATCAGAGTATACAGTCCCAGCAGGGCCGCCATGATATAGGTCCTTACTACATTCATGACAGTGTTATACAGCACGAAATCAATATCCCGGTCCAGAGCCAGGCCTGCGATGATCAACACCGCATCGGTTACCAGAGAAAAGGCTGTCAGGAAAAAGGCAGGCCAGATGGACATGGTCATGTCAAAGCAGGAAAAATTCCGCTTTTTGAATATAGCTTTCGCGATCTGTCCTCCATAGGCTCTGAACACCTGCTGGTATCCTTTTACCCAGCGGGCGCGCTGATTCCAGGAAGGGATAAACTTGTCCGGCTGTTCGTCGTAAAAAACAGCGTCTTTGCAGTATCCGATCCGTTCGCCTTTCAGCATCTGATAAATGGTAAACTCTATATCTTCTGTCAGAAGGAAGAACTTCCATCCTCCCAATTCTTCCAGTATTTCTCTGGAGAAGAAAAATCCCGTGCCGGATACGGCGCAGCTGGTATGGAGCAGCATCCTGGCCCGGTTCAGCCACTGGGCTTCATGCATAAACCACAGACCGTATCCCGATGTAAGCCAGTTTGTCCCGAAATTTTTCGTAT
>CAKNLF010000013.1 GCA_930989305.1 uncultured Roseburia sp.
CAGGCCATGGGAGACTGTATCATGCCGAGAGAAGGGGTATTCTGCAAAGTCCTTCAGGGAGGACATATCCGGAAAGGCGATACTTTTTCTCTGGTAGAGGAATAAAAAATTTCTCCGGACAGTTGCCATCGGCGGTCAAAATGGAGTATGCTGACAGAGAAGGCAATTGACAACGGAGGTGGAAAATGCTTTACATAGTTATACCGGCAGTGATATGTCTGGGAGAAATGCTGATCAAAAGGCGGATTGAAAAAAATCTCCAGCCGGGAGAAAAAAAGAAGATCCCCGGATTTCCGGGAAGTCTGGAAAAATATCATAATTACGGACTGGCAGGGAACAAACTGGAAGATAAAAAGAAACTGGTTAAGGCTGTGAGCATAGGGGCCCTGGTGATCCTGCTTGTTTGTTTTCTGCTGATTCTTCCGGCAAAAGGGAAAAAAGGACTGAAGATTGGCGGGGCGCTGATCATTGGAGGAGGACTTTCCAATGTGCTGGACCGTTTCCTGAGGGGATATGTAGTGGATTATGTAAGATTAAAAACCCCCTTTAAGTGGCTGAACAAATTTATTTTTAATATCGCGGACTTCTGCCTGTTTACAGGAGCTTTGATCATGCTTTTTGCCTCTCTCTGGCAGGGAGAAGGCCAGAACTGAATCGTTGACAGGATGAAAACAGTGTTGTCGCACTAAATAATTAGGGCGGCAGCACTTTTTTTTACGCTCAAACAAACTCGTAATAGCGGAATCCCTTCATACTCTATTTGAAGAATCCAGGTGTTCTGTTTGATTCAGCAGTCAACGGATGGTATTGCCGGTCGATCTTCTTTTGTTGAAAGGATGATCCTGAGATTTTTGTATTTCCGGATCCCATTGGTCAGAAGGCGGAGCTGTCTGGCATAAAATACAGGGACAACGATAATTTTCCGCATATGTCACTAGTAACATTGAAAATAATAATCTGCATTTTCGAAGTATAGATGACGCTCTAGTGTGGAACAAAAATTTGTATATATCAAATACTGCACGAAGCTTTATGGATTTGTTTCGGTAAAGAATTTTTTTTCGTATCTCCTTCCGATTTTTTTATTTATCATTGGTATTTTGATTTCACATTATCTAAAAGAAGCAGATTAATAATAGTCTTGTATGTCTCGTTATTACTATTTTATCAGAATTTATAGTCCTGATGGTGATGGGCTTTGTGCCTGCAATCCCGGCTTATATAGGCAGTTTAAGTGTACAATATTGGGGTGAAAAATCTGTCTGGTTATGCGATTTTCATTTTATGATTGTAATCGTAATTAATTTAATTCCCGTAATATTAAAAAAAATAAAATATAAATTATAAATATAATGTGATCGAATCGTTCGGATGCCTGGTTGACGAAGATGGATGGTGTTTTTTGTGAAATTTATTTCTTTCAACCGGTTATTGAGAAATGTTCTCATGAGAAACAAGCCGATTCCATTGACTGAAAATAAACGGAAGATTTATAATAAATCAACGACAAGATCAGATGACGGAGAAGAAGAGGTGAGATATATGAAACGTCACAGATTTTGGGCCTATGCAGCATTGGTCTGTATGGTTTTTGCTGTTATCAGCGGGAAACGGCATAAGTAGTGGAATGAGAAAAAATGTTGTTTAAAACGTCAAGATTAAGATGTATAAGTAAGGAGTGTAAGATCATGAAATATTTAAAAAGCGCAAAAGTAATCTGTTTTCTGTCAGGAATCGCGGCAGCTTTGGTAGGAGTTAAAATGGTAAAAAGTAAAACTGTCCGTAAAGCATGTGTCGCGACAATGGCGAAGGGAATGAAGCTGCAAAAAGATGCTCAGGAAGCTTTTCAGAATATGAAAGAAGAAGCAGAGGATCTGTGCTTTGAAGCACAGAAAAAGGCCGGACTTGCAGAGGATGAGGAAGCTTCCCAAGAAGAAAAGGCTTCTGAAGTATAAAGGAGGCTCCATCCGTGAAATATCAGATCGTATACGATAACTGGGGGCGGCTTCGTCTCCGGTGCGGACAATATGCGTTTTCAAAAAAGCAGGGATATGGAATAGAATCCCTGCTTTCTGCTGAAAAAGGAGTCCTTCAGGTAAGGACCAGCTGGGTTAACGGCGGGATACTGATCCAGTATGAAGAAGGAGCGGGACTGCGTGAACGCATCCTGAAAACAGTTGCGCAGCTGAAAAGGAACGAACTTCAGGAGGCGGAAGCTTCCTCGGAGACAAAGCTACGGGAAATCGATGAAGAATTCAAAAGGAATCTGGCAAAAATGCTTATAAAGCGTTTTGTGATACGTCCGCTGCTGCCAGGACCTGTGCGTCTTGCGATTACAGTATGCAAAGCGCTGGGATACTGGAAACGGGCCGGGGAAAGTCTGGCCCGGGGAAAATTGAATGTGGAAGTACTGGACGGCGCTTCTATAGCGGCGGCATTTATTCAGCGGGACACAAATACAGCAGGTTCCATTATGTTCCTGCTCTCGGTGTCGGATCTATTAGAAGATTATACGCACCGGAGGATGCGGAGCGCACTGTCCCAGAGTCTGGCGGTAAATGTTGATACGGTATGGCTGTGTGACCGGGATGGAAACGAGGTTTCCTGTCCTATGGAAAAAATCGCGATAGGAGACAGGATCAGGGTACGGGCCGGTTCTCTTATTCCGCTTGACGGTACTGTGACAGAAGGAGAGGCCATGGTCAATGAATCCTCCATGACCGGAGAACCCCTTCCTGTTCTCAGAAGAAAAGGCGCTACTGTGTACGCAGGTACTGTAGTGGAGGAAGGTTCTATTGTTGTGGCCGTCCGTGCTCTTGCTTCCGACACCCGGATCAATAAGATCATTGATATGATCGATCAGTCGGAAACAATGAAGGCGGGGGTTCAGTCCAGAGCGGAGAAACTGGCAGATTCCATTGTGCCTTTCAGTTTCCTGGGAGCCTCTCTTGTATTCGCTTTTACCAGAAATCTTACAAAGGCGCTTTCTGTACTGATGGTGGACTATTCCTGTGCCATTAAGCTGTGTACGCCGATCAGTGTGATATCTGCCATGCGGGAGGCCTCTAACCGGAAAATTCTGGTTAAAGGTGGAAAGTATCTGGAAGCTTTTGCAAAAGCTGACACGATCGTATTTGATAAGACCGGCACTTTGACAGAGGCCTGCCCTCATGTATCAAAAGTATACGCTTTTGAGCCTTATACCAGGGAGGAAGTTTTGCGGCTTTCCGCCTGCATCGAAGAACATTTTCCCCACAGTATGGCAAAAGCAGTGGTGCGCCAGGCACAGAAGGAGAAGCTTCGCCATGAAGAAGAACATTCTGAAGTGGAATATGTGGTAGCCCATGGAGTGGTCACTGCGATCAATGGAAAAAGAGCTTTGATCGGAAGCAGACATTTTGTGGCGGAAGATGAGCACATCCCGATCAGTCCTAAACAGCAGGAAGTGATCGATCAGGAATTCAACGGATGTTCACTTCTCTATCTGGCAGTGGGCGGAGCGCTGGCAGGTATTATCGGGATTGACGATCCTCCGAGAGAAGATGCGCCAAAGATCGTTCAGGCTTTAAAGGAATGCGGGTTTGAGAATCTGATCATGATGACAGGGGACAGTGAATCCGCAGCCAGGGAAGTCTGCGGGAAAGTAGGTATAAACAGATGGTTCTCACAGGTCCTTCCGGAAGAAAAAGCATTTATGATAGAAAAGCTGAAAGCAGAGGGGCATACTGTTATCATGGTAGGGGACGGCGTCAATGATTCTCCGGCGCTGGCTGCCGCAGATGTATCTGTTGCGGTGAAAGACGGATCAGATATTGCGAGAGAAGTGGCGGATGTAACTTTCCTGACTTCAGATCTCTATAACCTGGTGATAATGCGGGAACTGAGCCGGCGTCTGTTCCTGCGTATAGAGAGAAATTACAGATTTATACTTACCTTTAATACAGGTCTTTTGATCTTTGGGCTTGCAGGAATACTGGCACCGGCTGCCACGGCGTTTCTGCACAATCTGTCCACAATGGGCGTTTCGGCTCTGAGTATGCGACCGTTTCTGGAGGAGAGAAAAACAGGAGAGATACAGGAAAAATAGAATAAAACGGGATGAGAGAAAAGGGTACCGCAGTCAGTTGGACTGAACGGGCCCTTTTTGCGGGTACGACTTAAATATCCGGGTCCGGGGAAAATTCCACAGCGTATTTCCGGTACCAAAGAGGCAGATGGGTCCGCTGACAGGCAGGATTTTTTCGTTCCTTTATGGCAATGTTCTGAAAGAATCCGGTCCACATATCAGTATAAATATCCTGTTGAAAATAGTCCTGACGTATCAGAGTCAGCTCATCTGCAGAAAGAGAGGTCAGATAAGTCTCATCCGCTGCAGGGTGTACAGCGGCCAGTCTGCGGTTTACATCTGTGATCATCCAGTTTTCCGAAGGCATTCTGTCCTCAAAAGACGGGTACAGGAGAGGCAGAATGTTGGATTTGGGCTCGATCAGAGCGCTGAGTACGCCGTTTTCAGAGGAGGAAAAGCGGGTGAATTCCCGAAAAAGGTGGGTTTCGTTGGAGACTTTTCTGTCCAGCTCAAAGAAAGCCATTACAGCCGGGTGGGACAACATGGACAAAACTCTGCTGCCATAGTAAAAGCCCAGAAGAAGAAAACGGTAGATTATGTCCAGCTTTTCCGGATGTTCAGAGGCAGCGCAGCGAAAGACCATATGATAAGCCCGCCGGGATATTTTCTGCTGAATGGCCCGGATGACTTTGCGGCACTTTTCCATATCACCATCTGTATGGCGGTACTCGCAGAACAATTCCAGGTTTCCTATAGGTTCTGTTTTCAGTTTTATGTTTTTATGGCCCGCTTTGCTGGACCAGGCTTCGTAAATGCAGGTCATCATAGCTTCAAAAGTGTCTTCGCAGGTGAATACGATCATAATGGTACACTCCTTATCTTATTTCAGTCCCATATCATCAAACAGGGAAAGCTGACGCCAGTTTTCATGGGCAGACTGTCCGATCCGGCGGGTATATCCTTCCTGTTCGGCTGTCAGCTGTCGGGTAAGATAGTTTTCTTCCAGGCGAATGGGATAGAGAGTTTTTCCTTTGCATGTAATAAAGTACTGGGCTCTTTTTAACACTACCCCCATTTTTTTTAATGATTCAAAGGTCAGGGAACCGCTTTTTCTGGATTTTACAATACGAAGGGCGGATTTGTTCCCGATACCGGGTACCCGAAGAAGGGAAGCGTAATCTGCAGTATGGACCTCTATGGGAAACTGCTCCAGATGACGCAGGGCCCATTCGCATTTGGGATCAATATGGGGATTGAAATTGGGCCGTTCCGTTGACAGCAGTTCATCCGCCCGAAATCCGTAATAGCGCAGTAGCCAGTCCGCCTGATAAAGACGATGTTCCCTAAGCAGCGGCACAGCAGTGCCTGGAGGGGGAAGCCCAGGTTCATCGTTAAGGGGAATATAAGCGGAAAAAAATACCCGCTTCAGATCAAACTGTTGATACAGCGCCTGTGTAACAGAAAGAATCTGGAAATCCGTCTCCTCTGTGGCGCCGATGATCATCTGTGTGCTCTGTCCCGCAGGGACAAAGGACCGGTCTGCGCGGACGGAGTCGGGAAGGAAGGCGCTTGTTTTTGCAGGCGTTTCCGATAACAGTTTCCGGGAAGGCGCAGTGTCAAAAATAGTGCCGGAAAGATACCGGTTAGCACTGCTGCGTTCCAGCCGCGGATCTTTTCCGGTGAGCATACGGTGTTCACTGATCCGATCCTGGATCTGGCGCATGGGGGATAGTATGGATTCGCGGGTCTTGGCCGGCGCCAGTGCGCGCAGCCCTTCACTGGTAGGAAGTTCCAGATTGATGCTCATTCGGTCCGCGTAATATCCGGTGCGTTCGATCAGTTCTGCAGGGGCATGGGGAATAGCCTTCACATGGATATAGCCGTTAAAACGGAAGCGGGTACGAAGAAGATACACTGTATGGCAGATCTGTTCCATAGTGTAAACTGGATTTTTGCAGACAGCGGAACTTAAGAACAATCCTTCTATATAATTACGTTTATAAAATTCCATTACAAGGCTGCATATTTCCTCCGGCAGAAATGTGGCCCGGGGGGTTTCATTGCTGCATCGGCTCTGACAATATTTACAGTCGTAAATACAGTCGTTGCTGAACAGGATTTTTAAAAGGGAAATACACCGTCCATCTGCGGAAAAGCTGTGGCAGATGCCGGCAGCGCAGGAATTACCAAGAAATCCCTTTTTCCCCCGGCGGTCAGAACCGCTTGATGTGCACGCAACATCATATTTTGCTGCATCGGCAAGTATATTCAGTTTTTCTGTGAGAGACAGGGTGCTTTTTATAATTTCCATTTTAAACCTCGAATATATGTTCTGGTTAAACTATAACACAATGAAAAGGATATTACAAGAAAAAACAAACATATGTTTGTGCATTCCTGCTATATACCAAGTTACTTTTTGGTAAGAATTTGAAGTGGCGTAAAAAAGAGCGTATAATTACTCAAGAAAAACGGTTAAAACAGAACCGGAAAATGAAAAAGGAGTTGGTCAAAAGTGGAAAAAGAATCTTTTTTCACGCGGGACAAGTCTTTTTATAAGACTTTGTTTCATTTAATGGTCATTGTCGCCCTGCAGAATCTTGTTGCGTACAGTGTTAATATGGCGGATAATATTATGCTTGGCGCCTATGATCAGACAGCACTTTCCGGGGCGGCAACGGTAAACCAGATATTTTTCATGGTGCAGCAGGTCACCCTTTCCATCGGAGAAGCCCTTGTTGTGCTCGGGTCCCAGTACTGGGGACAAAAGAGGACAGAACCGATCTGCAGGCTTACTGGCATTGCACTGAAGCTGGGAGTAATCTGCGGAGTCATTATCCTGATCGCTGTTACGGTGGCACCGGAGCAAATCTTGTATATCTTTACAGATGATCCGGCTATTGTGGCGGCAGGTATGGATTACTTGGATATTATTAAATATACTTTTGTGCTGTTTATTATTACCAATGTATTTATGGCAGCTTTGCGCTGCGTGGAAACGGTCAATATTTCTTTTTATATTTCCGTGATTTCCCTGCTGGTGGATGTGGCTATCAACTACTGTTTGATCTTCGGTAAATTCGGATGCCCGGAAATGGGTGTTCGGGGCGCGGCGATCGGGACTCTTGTAGCTCGTATTGTAGAGCTGCTGATCGTAGTACTGTATGCAGCCTTTAAGGATAAGAAACTGCAGCTGTTTAAAAACAATTTCTTGAAATTTGATAGAGATTTGCGCCGGGATTACAGAAAAATTGCTGTTCCGGTTATCCTTTCCCAGATTCTGTGGGCGGTATCCGTACCTATGCAGACTGCTATCCTGGGACATCTTTCTTCTGATGCTATTGCTGCGAACTCGGTGGCGACAACTTTCTATCAGTATCTGAAGGTCGTTGTACAGGCCATGTGTTCCGCTACAGCCGTTATGGTGGGAAGTACCATCGGACGGGGGGATATGCGCAGGATCAAATCAGATGCCCGTACACTGGAATGTATTGATCTGCTGATCGGTATCATACTGGGCGTTCTGCTGTTCTCTTTGAGAAACTTCCTGCTGAGTTTCTACAACCTGAGCGATACGGCCACAACCCTGTCGCTCCAGTTGATCGTGGTTCTGAGTTTTGTTATGGTGGGAATGTCCTATCAGATGCCTGTAAGTATGGGGATCATTCGTGGCGGCGGAGATGCCAGGTTTACCATGATCATGAATCTGGTAAGTACCTGGGCCATTGTTATGCCTCTTTCCTTTATGAGCGCGTTTTGGTGGAAATGGCCGGTAGTAGCGGTAGTTATTATGATCCAGTCAGATCAGATCTTCAAATGTCTTCCAACCTTCATACGGCTGCGAAGTTATAAGTGGATCAAGAAATTGACGAGAAAAGAAGCCTGAAAACAGGAAGGTCTAATCTGGGGATAAAAGACAGGTAATTTTATGAATGAATCAACGATCAAGATGTTTCTTACAATAGCGGAAGAAAAAAGTTTCAGCAAAGCGGCGGATCGGATGTTTGCCTCTCAGCCCAATTTAAGCAGAAGTATCATAAAAATGGAAGAAGAACTGGGCGTGCAGTTATTTGATCGTGTGGGAAGGAAAGCAGAACTGACAGAAGCAGGAAGAGAATTTTATGATTTTTTCAGAAGGACACAGCTGGAATTTCAGAAGGTGTCAGCTTATGCCAGAAAGCTTCACAGCAACCGTCCGGGAAATATACGAATCGGATATATGGAAGGATGGAAAATATCGGGGTTTATAGATAATGTTCTGAATAAACTGAAAGAAAATTATCCTAATATGGATGTTCGCATGGAGGCCTGTAACAGAAAAGAACTGATGGAAAAACTTGACAGGGATGAAGTGGACGCCGTGCTGGGGATTAAAGGGATATTCCGTCAGAAAAGAGGGATTAAAGTTAAAGATATTGCCCGGATCAGAAGAGGTGTTTTGTGCAGGCGAAGGGATTGGGAGACTGGAAAAGAACCTGTTCCGGCGGATTTTAAAAATGAAATATTCTTTGTTATGGATGAAGAATGCAATATGATACTGGGGGAGCAGATCAGAGAATTTTTGGAACCCTATGGATTTGTACCTGAGATACAATATGTAAACAGTCTGGAAAGCGCATTGAATTATGTGGAACTGGGAGACGGCGTACTGATCTGCGATGAAAGGACCAGATACGCGGAAAATGAGGACTTGCTGTTTGTCCCGTTGGATTCCTTCCATACCGTGTCAATAGGATGGAAAAGGGAGACGAAAAATGTGGCTTTGGCGGTTTTGATTGCGGAGCTGTGAGCATAATATTTGATTTATTCTGATCGTGCGGTGATCCGGTAATCTATATCATTTTTGATATGGATTGCCGGATTTTTTTATATTGTACATTCTTTTTTCTGCTTTTTATAATAAATAGCAAAACAAAAGGAAAAGGAGGAGGAATATGAGCAGACATGATGAACTGCTGAGCGTTTACCGCAGAGAAAAAAAGATCGGACATGTATTGAATCTGTGTACGGATTTCGATTTTTCTCTTGTACCCGCGATAAATGAACGGCCTGTGAATCCCGATGGAAGCGAGGGAAGCGGCAGAGACTGGTTTGGAACTTTCTGGCAATATGTGCCGGAGCAGCGGGCCAGCATGGTGATTGATACGCCGGAGAAAAGAGTAATCAAAGATATTACGAAATGGCGGGAACAGCTGGTATTCCCGGATCTTGATGCTTATGACTGGGAAAAAGCAGCGGCAAAAGACACGGAAAACTGGGATCGGGAACATAAGCTGACTCTTGTTATGCTGATCAACGGCGTGTTTGAACGAAGCCATGAACTGATGGGATTTGAAGAGGCTCTTGTAGCTATGTATGAGGAGCCAAAAGCATACAAAGAGCTGCTGGATGCCTTGTGTGATTACAAAATCAAATGTATACAGATCATAGGAAAATACTGGAAACCGGATATTTTAAATGCTCATGACGACTATGGAGCAAATAATCAGATGTTGATGTCGGTGGAAATGTGGGAAATGTTTTTCAAAGACAATCTGAAACGGCTTGTGGACGCCGCCCATGAAGAGGGAATGCTGTATCAGCATCATTCCTGCGGATATATTGAACCGATTTTTGAGCAGCTGGTGGAAATTGGAGTAGATGGGATCGATCCTCTTCAGATTACCAATCCCCTGAGAAAGCTTAAGGATAAATATCAGGATAAGATTACCTTTTGCGGAGGATTTGATAATCAGGGGGTTTTTGATAAAGCAGGGGTGACAGAAGAAGAGGTAAGAGCGGAAGTAAGAAAAACTTATAATGAGCTGGCGCCGGGAGGGGGCTATGTGGCTTACCCACTGGTCATTCAAAAAGAGATTATGCCCTGGTTTCTGGATGAATGCAGAAAGATACAGGATGATTATGAATAAAAAGCGGGAAAAGGAGATAGGTATATGATAATATTAGGAATAATAGGAATCATTTTCGGTATTGTTTTATTGATTTGGCTTGCGTATAAAGGAATTAATGTTATTGTTTTGGGCCCCCTGTGTGGACTGGTTGTAGCGCTGTTTTGCGGTATGAATCTTCTTACCACTTTTACAGATGTTATTGTTCCGGGTATATCTGGTTATGTACAGGCAATGTTTGGACCAATATTGATGGGATGTGTAGTTGCAGCTTTTTATTCTATCAGCGGAGCGGCACAGTCCATTGCGGATGCAATCTATAGGGCATTTACATACAAAGCCCGAAAAAAGGCAAAAGATGGAGAGGATGTTGTTTTAAGACCAATAATTGCTATTCTTGTTATTTATGCAATCGGAGTATCTTTGGCATATGGGGGATTAAATCCTTTTGTGACAATGTTTATTTTGATTCCTATCGGCTTGGATGTATTTGAAAAAGCCAGAATGCCAAGAGAAATGGCACCTGGCGTAGTACTTGGTGCATTGGCAACGGCGGCATGTAGTATGCCTGGTACGACTTCAGATCAGAACGTGATAGCTGGGACACTTCTGGGAACCAATGCAATGGCTGCTGCTGTTCCCGGGTTTATCGGAGGCGCTCTGGTACTTGTAATGAATATAATTATGATGAATGTTATAGCAAAGCACCAGATTGTAAAAGGAAATGTATACACGAAGCCGGAAAATATTATAGAACGTCCGGAAGAAAAGCCGATGCCCCATTGGTTTGCAGCAGTGATACCATTGGCGGTTACTATTATTATTTACAATGGTTTAAAAGTAAATGTAATTGTGGCGTTGGCTGTGAATATTATTCTGTCCATTATATTGTTCTGGAAATATTTCGGAGGAGTAAAGGGATTAAAGAAACTGATTAATCCTGTTCCAGCTCAGGCAGCAGAGCTGCTGCTCCAGGTAGGTGCGCTTGGTGCACTAGGGGCCGTAGTTGCCGCATCTCCGGTATTCCCTGCAATTACAGAAGGACTGCTGAATATGCAGATACCAGGTTTATTTAAAGTTATTATTTGTATTGCTTTGTTGACGGGAGTTTCTGGATCCGGTCCGGCGGGATTGAATGCAACCCTTCCCTATCTGAAAGAATCCTTTGTGCAGATGGGTATCAATATGAATGCGGTGCACAGGGTAGCTGTATTTTCCAGCCAGACATTAGATACACTTCCTACAAATCCGGGATTTGCAGTTGCAACGAATTTTATTGGAGTTCCAATGAATAAATCATATAAATATGTATTTATTACAACCGTATTAAATACTACGATTACTTCTTTTGTAGTAGCGATTATTCTTACTGTATTTCCTGGATTGGCATAGGAAAATGGGAAAAGAAAATAATAAATCGTTTTCAGGGACCGGCGCTTCGGCGTCAGTCCCTGTTTTAACGGTTACTCTGCGTTTTGCTTTTTGTAGTAATCTTTGCCGTACTTGGATACTTCATCGGAAAAAATCTCAATGACCTTGGGATCAATGATCGGGATGGCGGTGCTGAAATTGCCTCCCGGGGCCATGACGTCAATGGTCCTTCTGACTTCGGCCCGGATTTCTTCTTCTGTTGCTCCGGGACGCTCCAGCACGCCCTGAGTGTCAAATCCTCCGTTCAGTACGATTTTATCCCCGAATTCTTTTTTGATGGCGGCTACATCGTTGCAGTACTGAAGGGGCTGGATCGCATCAATGCCCATATCCACCAGGTAAGGAATCGTCGGCTGAATGTAGCCGCAGGAATGCATTTCAAAAATCATGCCGAGTTCATGGGTTTTGTCAATGACCTGCTGGATATAAGGCATGAGAAATTCCTTCCACATATCCATGGAAAAGAACATATTGCCGTTGTTGCCCCAGTCATCGTGGTAAACAATAATATCAAAATTGAAATACTTTTTCATGATTTCCAGATATCTGCATTTATAATCAGTAAGAGCCTGGAAGAATTCGTGGACTTCATCCGGTGTTTCCAGAAAAGAGCACAGAGCGTTTTCAAAGCCCATAATAGTCATAAGCCGTTCAAAAGGCCCGTTTAAAAACATGCACAGGGACATTCTGTTCTCACGGTCCCAGTTTTTTGTGCCTTCTGCGGCGATCTGTTCCCAGTCGCAGGAGTCAAGGTCGGGAAAATGGATATCCTCTTTCCAGTTTTCCAGATCTTCCAGTTCATCCTGACCGGGTGTAACCGTCTGTGAATGCATTTCAGGCGTATAGGTCCAGTCAATGCCAAACCAGTCCTTTCCGGTGCCTTCTCCGAAATATCGCTCGCCGTATGCGAACCAGACGTCATAATCTTTAAAACCATTGGGAACCGATTCCGGTATTTTATGTTCATATGTTAATAATAAATTTTCGCGTGGTGTCATGAAATACTTCCTCCTTTTCCTGTCTGTTTTGATTATAAATGGGCTTCAATAAAAAGAAAAGTGGCTTATTTTTATGGTAGTATTCCATTTTGGAATTATAAATTGACGCTTTCCCAAATAAAAACGTATAATTAGGATGAAAAGGATGAAACAAAAGGAAAACAGGAGCGTTTACATGAGGAAGGAACTGGAATATTTTCAGATTGAAAATGCATATGGAGGCAGTCAGGATTGGTTTGGAGATCCGATGATGAAATTAGGAGGCTGCGGGGCAGTCACGGCTTGCGACTGCTGCATCTATTTTGACCTGTATAAAGGAACCTCTCTTTACCCCTATGATAAAACAAAGCTGACAAAAAACGATTACGTACGATTCGGAATGAAAATGAAACCTTTCCTGCGCCCCAGATGGTCAGGGATCGACCGTTTGGAACTTTATACGGAAGGACTGAGAAAATACTTTGATAGTATTTCTGATGATTCTCTGATTCTGACGGAGTTTTCCGGTGAAAACAGTGTCCAAAATGGAGTAAAAATGCTGAAATATCAAATAGACAATGGATTTCCCGTGCCTTTTTTGCTGCTGAAGCACAGGGAAAGATTTTACAGAGATTATGAATGGCACTGGTTTTTGTTTACAGGTTATGAAATCTATGAAGACAGCTGTATGGCAAAAGCAGTTACATACGGCAGCTGGCAGTGGCTGGATTTTAACGATCTGTGGAATACGGGATACGCCAGAAAAGGCGGGATGATTTGCTGCAGTCTGAAAGAAAGGTCTGACAGGTAAAGGAAGAGAAAATTACTGTGGATTATCCAAAAAAGTTGTATTTGCAACAAAAAGAAAGAAAAAAATATGTTATTTTAAAAACAGATATTGCTATTTCCTTCTGAGCGTGTCAAACTAGAGATGCAGTGAGATAAAAGAAATAGTGATTTAATTAAGAAGGAGGTATTTTTATGCAGCAGAAATTTTATGTATGTGAACATTGCGGTAATATTATTGCATTTGTAGAAGACAAAGGGGTGCCGGTTATGTGCTGCGGCCAGAAAATGACGGAACTTGTTCCGAATACTACAGAGGCGGCAACCGAAAAACATATTCCGGTATGTTCCGTAGAAGGAAATAAGGTAACAGTAACTGTCAGCACAGTAGAACATCCTATGCAGGAGGAACATTATATTCAGTGGATTTCTCTGGAGACAAAACAGGGAAATCAGAGAAAAGTGCTGAAACCGGGCGACGCGCCGAAAGCAGAGTTTATGATCTGTGACGGAGATGAAGTGATCACTGCTTACGCATACTGCAATCTCCACGGTTTATGGAAAGCTGAATAAAAAGAAATGAGAGGTAATGGATATGTTGGACGCAAAAGTTTCAGAATTATTAAATCAGCAGGTAAATAAAGAATTTTTCTCCGCTTACCTGTATTTGGATATTTCAAATTATTATGAAGAAGTGGGACTGGACGGATTCGCAAACTGGTTTAAGATCCAGGCTCAGGAGGAAAGAGATCACGCAATGCTGTTTTATCAGTATATGCACAACAACAGCGTGAAGGTTACTCTGGAGGCCATTGAAAAACCGGGACTTTCCTTCCATGATAATATGGAACCGCTGAAAGAGACATTGTCCCATGAGCAGTATGTGACCTCACTGATCCATAATATTTACGCCGCTGCCTTTGAAGTAAAGGATTTCCGGACTATGCAGTTTTTGGACTGGTTTATCAAAGAGCAGGGTGAAGAAGAAACCAATGCAAATGATCTGATTGATAAAATGAATCTTTTCGGAGCAGATCCAAAAAGCCTTTACATGCTTAACAGCGAACTGGGAACCCGTACCTATGCGGCTCCTTCGCTGACTTTATAATATCGTCGGTATTACGGGCCGGGAGATGAGCATTTTTATCTCCCGGCCTTCTTAATGGACAGGAGGAAGTATGACAAAACAGGAATTTAAAGAAATGATAAACCAGGGGATTGTACTTTTGGACGGAGCTACCGGTTCCAACCTCCAAAAAAGAGGTATGCCGGCAGGAGCTTGCCCGGAGCTGTGGATCACAGAACATCCCCAGGTGCTGCAGCAGCTTCAGGATGAATATATAAAAGCGGGAAGCAATATCGTATATGCGCCCACCTTTTCCGGAAACCGGATTAAAATGGAAGAATATGGTCTGGGAGACCGGCTGGAGGAGATCAATACCGCGCTGGTGAGAATATGCAGGGAAAATGCGGCCGGGAGAGCGCTTGTGGCCGGGGATATCACTATGACGGGAGCCCAGCTGGAACCGCTGGGAGATCTGAAACTGGAAGAACTGATCGATGTTTATAAAGAACAGCTGGCTGTGCTGGCAGCTGCAGGAGTGGATCTGATCGTGGTGGAAACTATGATGAGCCTTCAGGAGACCAGGGCAGCGGTGATCGCGGCAAAAGAGGTATGCCCGGATCTGCCTGTAATGGCAACCCTGAGCTTTACAGAAAAAGGCACTACCCTTTACGGAGCCAGCGCGGAATCCGCAGTTGTGGTGCTCCAGGCAATGGGGGTGGACGCTGTAGGGCTTAACTGTTCCGCCGGACCGGACAAAATGCTGGAAGTGCTGAAACGTATGGCCTCCGTATCCGAGATCCCCCTGATCGCGAAACCAAACGCGGGACTTCCGAAACTGGGAGGAGACGGCGTTACAGTATACGATATGGACGCAGATGCTTTTGCGGAGCATATGAAAGCCATGATCGCCGCAGGAGCGGATATTCTGGGAGGCTGCTGCGGCACGGATCCGGAATATATCAGAAAGCTCAAAGAAGCTGCGGCAGACTGTCCGAAGAAAAACAAAGACCCGAAAGAAAAAGAAGCGGACAGGATCTGGCTGTCTTCCGAAAGAGAAGTATATCCTTTTGAAAAGGGACAGGAACTTGATCTGGGGCAGGGACTGGATTTTACTGCTGATGAGGATATGGCCCAAGAAGCGGCTGAAGGTATTTTTGATACTGCTGTGGACAATGCTTTTGAACTGATGGATGATGAAAAAGACGCCATCCGTTTCTACGCAGGAGGAAGGGGCGGACAGGAAGAAGGACAGCTTCTTTTAAATGCCATTACGGAAGTTACCCAGATGGTCCATCTGCCTGTGGTGATCGCTGTGGCCTGTGGGGAAACTGCGGAGACTGTGCTCAGAGCTTATCCGGGAATCGGCGCTGTGGAATGTCTGGCGGAAAACGAGCAGGAAAAAGAGGCTGTTTTTAACGCTGTAAAGCGATATGGTGCTAAATTAGTAACTATTGACAAAAAAATTATATGTTGCTAGAATTAACGGTATCGTAAAGAAGACAACAGAAGGAAGGTTTCTTATGAGAAAACAGGCATTATCTCTTTTGGTTGAAAATACTTCCAACGTACTCAGTCATGTATCCGGTCTGTTCAGCAGACGGGGCTACAATATTGACAGTATTTCGGCAGGAGTGACAGCTGACCCTCGTTTTTCAAGGATCACGATCGTATCCAGCGGTGATGAGCTGATCCTGGAGCAGATTGAGAAACAGCTTGAAAAACTGGAAGATGTAATTGATATTAAAAAGCTGGAAGACGGCGAGTCCGTCTGCAGGGAGCTGATCCTGGTAAAAGTACGGGCAAAAGATACGGATCGTCAGGCGATCCTTTCCATTACAAGTATATTCAGGGCAAAGATCGTGGATGTACAGAAAGATTCCATGGTCATAGAGCTGACCGGAAACCAGAGCAAACTGGAGGCGTTCTGCGATCTGCTGGCAGGATACGAAATCCTGGAACTTGCCAGAACAGGTATCACAGGCCTTACCCGGGGCAGTGAAAATGTGACAGTTATTGATTAAATCAGATATCTATAATTAATTTTAGGAGGATAAAACAATGGCAAAAATTTATTATCAGGAAGACTGTAATCTTTCATTACTGGATGGCAAAACAATCGCGGTCATCGGATATGGAAGCCAGGGACATGCACATGCTCTGAACGCAAAAGATTCCGGATGCAACGTGATCATCGGACTTTATGAAGGAAGCAAATCCTGGGCAAAAGCTGAAGCTCAGGGATTTCAGGTATATACAGCGGCAGAAGCTGCAAAAAGAGCTGATATCATCATGATCCTGATCAACGATGAGAAACAGGCTCAGATGTACAAAGAATCTATCGAACCGAATCTGGAAGCAGGAAACATGCTTATGTTCGCGCATGGTTTCGCTATCAACTTCAAACAGATCGTACCGCCTGCTGACGTAGACGTTACAATGATCGCTCCGAAAGGACCTGGTCACACAGTAAGAAGCGAATATCAGGCAGGAAAAGGTGTTCCGTGTCTGGTTGCCGTAGAACAGGACGCAACAGGCAAAGCAAAAGATCTGGCTCTGGCATATGCGCTGGCTATCGGCGGAGCAAGAGCAGGTGTGCTTGAAACAACATTCCGTGTAGAAACAGAAACAGACCTCTTCGGTGAGCAGGCAGTTCTCTGCGGCGGCGTATGCGCTTTAATGCAGGCAGGATACGAAGTGCTGGTAGAAGCCGGATACGCTCCGGAAAACGCATACTTCGAATGTATCCATGAAATGAAACTGATCGTAGATCTGATTTACCAGTCAGGATTCGCCGGAATGAGATACTCTATCTCCAATACAGCTGAATACGGCGATTACATTACAGGACCTAAGATCATTACAGAAGATACAAAGAATGCAATGAGAAAAATCCTTGCTGACATTCAGGACGGTACATTCGCAAAAGACTTCTTACTGGATATGCAGGCTGCCGGCCAGGTACACTTTAATGCAATGAGAAGACGCGCTTCCGAACATCCTTCAGAAGCAGTAGGCGCTGAGCTTCGTAAATTATACAGCTGGAACGACGAATCCGAAAAACTGATCAACAACTAATTTTCGGATCGCAGCATAAAGGACTAAAAAAGCAATATTGTGTGCTTTGGCATGCAGTATTGCTTTTCTTATAAAAAAAATTATGTTAAGATTTATGGGAAATAAAAAATGAGGAGGTCAGAGCCAATGGGAATGACAATGACGCAGAAAATTCTTGCGGCCCATGCAGGACTTGAATCTGTAAGCGCAGGTCAGTTGATCGAGGCGGATCTGGATCTGGTACTGGGAAATGATATTACTTCACCGGTAGCAATCCATGAAATAGAGAAAATGAAAGTGGACGGAGTATTTCATAAGGATAAGATTGCACTTGTTATGGATCACTTTGTGCCGAATAAAGACATTAAATCAGCGGAACACTGCAAATGTGTCCGGGAATTTGCATGCAAAAACGAGATCACCAATTTCTTTGATGTAGGACAGATGGGAATCGAGCATGCCCTTCTGCCGGAGCAGGGACTTACAGTTGCGGGAGATGTGATCATCGGAGCAGACTCTCATACCTGTACATACGGCGCTCTGGGCGCTTTTTCCACCGGTGTGGGAAGTACGGATATGGCAGCGGGCATGGCTACAGGAAAAGCCTGGTTTAAAGTGCCTTCCGCATTGAAGTTTGTGCTCACCGGAAAACCGGCCCCTTACATCAGCGGAAAAGATATTATCCTTCACATTATCGGTATGATCGGTGTAGACGGAGCTCTTTACAAATCTATGGAATTTACCGGAGACGGCATACAGTATCTGAATATGGACGACCGGTTCACCATTGCCAATATGGCTATTGAAGCAGGCGGAAAAAACGGTATTTTCCCTGTTGACGCCGTTACCGAGGCTTATTTAAAAGAACATTCCAAACGGGATTACAAGATTTACGAAGCAGATGAGGACGCGGAATACGATGAAGTATATACCATCGATCTGAGTACTTTGAAATCTACCGTATCCTTCCCTCATCTTCCGGAAAATACACGGACGATCGATGAAGTGGGAGATGTGGCGATCGATCAGGTTGTGATCGGATCTTGTACAAATGGACATATTTCAGATCTGCGGATTGCGGCAGAAATCATGAAGGGCAAAAAGGTTGCGAAAAATGTAAGATGCATCATCATCCCGGCAACACAGCAGATTTATCTGGAAGCAATGGAGGAAGGACTGTTAAAGACCTTTATCCAGTGCGGAGCGGTAGTAAGCACACCTACCTGCGGTCCGTGCCTGGGCGGCTATATGGGCGTTCTGGCAGAAGGAGAGCGGTGCGTATCCACTACAAACCGTAATTTTGTAGGACGTATGGGACATGTGGACTCAGAAGTGTATCTGGCAAGCCCGGCAGTGGCTGCAGCCAGTGCCATCGCCGGAAAGATAGCAGGACCGGCAGAAGTGCAGGAGGTAAAATAAGATGAAAGCAGCATGCGGAACAGTTTTTAAATATGGAGATAATGTAGATACAGACGTTATCATTCCCGCAAGATATCTGAATTCCTCTGATCCGAAAGAGCTTGCGGCACATTGTATGGAAGATATTGATAAAGATTTTGTCAAAAATGTAAAACCGGGAGATATTATCGTAGCAACAAAAAATTTCGGCTGCGGTTCTTCCAGAGAGCACGCGCCGATCTCCATTAAAGCGGCAGGGGTAAGTTGCGTGATCGCGGAAACATTTGCCCGGATTTTTTACCGGAACTCCATCAATATCGGACTTCCTATCATTGAATGCCCTCAGGCAGCCAGAGATATCGAAGCGGGAGATGAAGTGGAAGTGAATTTTGACACCGGTGTGATCACAGACAAAACAAAAGGCACTTCCTACCAGGGACAGGCATTCCCGCCGTTTATGCAGAAGATCATCGACTGTGAAGGCCTGGTAAACTATATCAATCAGAAACAGTAAAAACGAGGATGAAAATGGAAATTTTATATACAAACACACGAGACGCGCAGGAAAAAGTAACGGCTTCCCAGGCCATTTTAAACGGCCTTGCGGGACACGGCGGATTATATGTGCCGATGACGATCCCGAAACTGGACGTGCCGGTGGAAAAACTGGCTGAGATGACTTATCAGGAAGTGGCCTATGAAGTAATGAGCCGATTCCTTACGGATTTTACGCCGGAAGAATTAAAGCACTGTATTGACAGCGCTTATGATTCAAAATTTGATACGAAAGAAATCGCGCCCCTTGTAAAAGCGGACGGCGCCTATTATCTGGAGCTGTTCCACGGCGCGACGATTGCGTTTAAGGACATGGCGCTTTCCATCCTTCCACATCTGCTGATCACAGCGGCAAAGAAAAATCACGTGAAAAATGAGATCGTGATTCTTACGGCTACTTCCGGGGATACAGGAAAGGCGGCGCTTGCCGGTTTTGCTGACGTGAAAGGCACAAAGATCATTGTTTTTTATCCTAAAAACGGCGTCAGCCCCATTCAGGAAAAACAGATGGTGACCCAGAAGGGAGAAAATACTTCTGTAGTTGGCATTAAAGGCAATTTTGATCAGGCGCAGACAGGAGTGAAGCAGATGTTTTCCGACGCGGCGCTTGCCCGGGAGATGGACGAGGCCGGTTATCAGTTCTCTTCTGCCAACTCCATCAACATCGGACGTCTGGTGCCCCAGATCGTTTATTATGTATACGCTTATGCCCAGATGTATAAAAAAGGCGAGATCGGAGAAGGGGAAAAGATCAACGTAGTAGTGCCCACGGGAAATTTTGGAAATATACTGGCGGCCTTTTACGCAAAAAATATGGGAATCCCTATTGAAAAACTTATCTGTGCTTCTAATGAAAATAAAGTGCTTTATGACTTTTTCCGGACAGGAGTATATGATAAAAACAGAGAATTTGTTCTGACATCTTCTCCTTCTATGGATATCCTGATTTCCAGCAATCTGGAAAGACTGATCTACCGTATCGCGGGAGAAAACGCCCAGGCAAACGCTTCTCTTATGAAAGAACTTTCTGAAGAAGGAAAATATACCATTACGCCCGGTATGAAAGAACAGCTGAAGGATTTTTACGGAAATTATACAAGCGAAGAGGAGACGGCTCAGGTGATCCGTTCCGTATACGAATCCTGCGGATATGTGCTGGATACCCATACGGCAGTAGCGGCAGGGGTTTATAAAAAATACTGTAAAGAGACGCAGGATACTACAAAAACTGTGATCGCCTCTACAGCAAGCCCGTATAAGTTCACAAGAAGCGTGATGAACGCTATTGATGAAAAATACGACGCTATGACGGACTTCCAGCTGATCAACGAGCTCTCTAAGATTTCAGGAGTAAAGATTCCTCAGGCAATCGAAGATATCCGGACTGCGCCGGTGCTCCACAACAGAGTATGTGAAGTGGAAGCAATGCCGGATGTGGTAAAAGAGATTCTGAAAATAGAAAAATAAGCAATAAAATAGAACCTGCAAGATCTGAAAGATCCCGCAGGTTCTTATTTTTTTATATGAAAGATATAAAAAGAAATATATGCTGCAGTTATTTCCGCTCTGACATAGGAATATAATCAAGATGTTCCTGGATATTTTTGTAAGCGGGACGCATAATCTTGCCGTTTCCGGCCAGTTCTTCCATACGGTGGGCGCTCCATCCGGCAATTCTTGCGATAGCGAAAATGGGGGTGTAGAGTTCCAGCGGCAGGTTCAGCATACTGTAGGCAAAACCGCTGTAGAAATCTACGTTGGGGCATACCCCTTTGTACATTTTCCGCTCTTCGGCAATGATCTGAGGCGCCAGTTTTTCCACAAGGCTGTAAAGAGCAAACTCTTTGTCCTGTCCTTTTTCCTTTGAAAGCCGTTCCACAAAAGAACGGAAGATTTCCGCTCTGGGATCGGAAAGGGAATATACGGCATGTCCCATACCATAGATCAGGCCTGCATGGTCAAACGCTTCTTTATGCAGCAGGGCACGAAGATAAGCGGAGACCTCATTTTCGTCTGTCCAGTCTTTGATATTTTCTTTCATGTCTTCAAACATCTGGACTACTTTGATATTCGCGCCGCCGTGTTTTGGACCCTTTAAGGAGCCAAGAGACGCTGCAATAACAGAATAAGTATCCGTTCCGGATGAAGAAACAAGATGCGTAGTAAAGGTGGAGTTGTTTCCGCCGCCGTGTTCCATGTGGATGATCAGCGCGATATCCAGCAGTTTCGCCTCCAGCGGCGTGAATTTGCTGTCATCCCTTAAGATATGCAGGATGTTTTCCGCTGTGGAATATTCCGGCTTCGGCGCGTGAATAAACAGGCTGGCACCGTCGTGATAATGTTTGTAAGCCTGATAGCCGTATACGGAAAGAAGCGGGAACAGGCTGATCAGCTGAAGACACTGCCGCAGTACATTTGGAAATGATGTATCGCTGGCTCTGTCATCATAGGAATATAAAGTAAGTACGCTTCTTGCCAGAGTATTCATCATGTCCTTGCTTGGAGCTTTCATAATAATGTCTCTTACGAATGATGTGGGAAGTTTGCGATACTCTGAAAGAAGAGCGGTGAAATCATCCAGTTCTTTTTGCGTCGGGAGTTTGCCAAAAAGTAAAAGATATGTGCTTTCTTCAAAACCGAAGTGGTTGCTGTCCTTCAGGCCGCGGATAATATCTTTGATATTATATCCACGATAATACAAAGCGCCTTTGTCCGGCACCGTTTTTCCGTCAACGATTTTGGAAGCATGTACATCGGAAATTTCTGTCAGTCCTACAAGAACACCTCTTCCGTTTTCATCCCTCAGTCCGCGCTTTACATCGTATTTTGTATAATAGGAAGAATCTATCGTGGAAGCCTTTTTGCATAAATCGGACATTTCCAGAAGCTCCGGCGTAATCTCATATAAACGTGTTGCCAAACTGGTTACCTCCTTCTTTTTAGATGTAGTTTTCAGCTTTCAGCTGGAACAGAAGATAAAGTTTCTATAATTATTGTCTGTCACATAAAAAAGAAACGGAATTCTGTCTGACTGAAAGACTTTGTTTATTATGATACCATAAAAATGCATAAAAATACAGTTAATGTTTTATAAAAATTGTATAAAGTGCAAAATGACAAAAACTTAACAACAAAAAAGATTAAATTTTATATAAAATATACAGGAAATATTTAGTAATTAACCCAGACACCATTTGGTTTCCAATAAAAAATAAATAATAATCAGCGCTGTAAAGGGAGAAAAAGTTTTAACGGGTTTCTGGGCAGTTACTATGGATTTTTTCTCTTAAATAGTATAAGATAGAAAAAGGCATATATTCGGACGAGGTGAATAAGATTTGAATAATAATGATTTATATGCATATGTGGATCATACAGCCCTTAAGGCGTACACGTCCTGGAATGATATCACCAAATTGTGTGAGGAGGCCATAAAATATCATATGGCTTCTGTATGTATACCAAGCTGTTATGTGAAGGACGTACATAAGACCTACCCTGATCTGACGGTATGTACCGTAGTAGGATTTCCCCTGGGCTATGCCAACAGAGCAGCAAAAGAAGCTGAGACAAGACAGGCTCTTGCGGACGGCGCCTCGGAGATTGATATGGTCATCAATATCTGCGATGTGAAAAACGGAGCCTATGATAAAGTCACTGAGGAAATACGTTCTCTGAAAAAGATCACAGGAGACAAAATCCTGAAAGTGATCATAGAAACCTGTTATCTGACCCGGGAGGAGAAGGTGGCCATGTGCAGGGCGGTCACAGAAGGCGGAGGGGATTATATCAAAACTTCCACCGGATTTGGCACTGCAGGGGCTGCTTTGGATGATGTGCGGCTGATGAAGGCCCATATCGGGGCAGATGTAAAAATAAAAGCAGCCGGAGGAATACGGACAAAAGAAGAAATGGAGGCGTTTATTGAAGCGGGAGCCGATCGGATCGGCACCAGCAGCGCCATAACCATGCTGGGGGCTGAGGAACTATGATTTCCTATGAAGAACTGATACAAAAAGCAGCGCAGGCAAAGGAAAGATCTTACGCGCCGTATTCCGGTTTCCATGTGGGAGCGGCGCTGCTGTGTGAAAACGGCAGGGTATATACCGGATGCAACATAGAAAACGCTGCTTTTTCGCCTACAAACTGCGCGGAAAGGACTGCGGTATTCAAAGCCGTATCTGAGGGAGACAGAAATTTCACAGCCATTGCCGTGATAAGTGATTCTCCGGAACCTGTGGCGCCCTGCGGCGTCTGCAGACAGGTCCTGGCAGAGTTCTGCGCCCGGGATTTTAAGATCCTGATGTGCAGAGCGGACGGAACATACAAGATCCAAACACTGGCAGAAATATTGCCGGATTCATTCGGAAAAGAATTGAACTGAATCAGAAACCGGCAGATATGATCGCATAAAATTACATGATTTAGGAGGAATTGTTATGGCAACAAGAGCTAATTATAAAAGGAGTGAGATCGGACCCGGTAAAGTAGGGTTTTCCAAAACCCGTTCCATTATCGAAACAGCTTTTTACGGAAATAATGTAGAAAAGATCACTACACTGAAAGAAGCTTACAAACTGGCAAAAAATTCACCGGGCACCATTGTGACCGATATGCCTGTATATAAGGCGGAAGAAATCGGTCTGGACAAAGATGCCAAAGTACTGCTTTTCAATGACGGCGCGATTACGGGACGTTACGCTCCGGCGAGACGTATTACAGGAGAACCGGGAGTAGAATGCGATAAGCTGGACAAACTGGTTATGGACGCAATCTATGATACACGCTGGAAAAAAATGTATCATGCGGAAGTATTTATCGGACTGGATCCGGAATTTATGGTAAAAGCTCATCTGCTGATCCCGGAAGGAGAAGAAAATCTGATGTATTCCTGGATGCTGAATTTCCAGTATATGTCTGAATACTATGTAAAAATGTACAAAGAATCCAAACTTTACGAAAATGAAGCGGACATTTACATTTTCTCCGATCCTCAGTGGAAGGGAACAGATCAGACGGATATTTCAGATCCAAACTGCCTGTGCTATTTTAATACAGATACAAACTGCGCGGCAATTCTTGGTATGAGATACTTCGGCGAGCATAAAAAAGGAACGCTGACACTGGCATGGGCCATTGCCAACAGAAACGGCTACGCTTCCTGCCACGGCGGACAGAAGGAATATACGCTTGCAGACGGCAGCAAATATGTGGCTGCGGTATTCGGCCTGTCAGGATCCGGAAAATCCACCCTTACACATGCAAAACATGATAATAAATACGACATCAAAGTGCTTCATGACGACGCATTTGTGATCAATGCTCAGACCTGCGCTTCTGTAGCGTTAGAACCTACATATTTTGATAAGACAGCGGATTATCCTCTGGACTGTGAAGACAACAAATATCTGCTGACTGCGCAGAACTGCGCGGCCACTATGGATGAAGACGGCAAGATCGTGCTGGTAACAGAAGATATCCGAAACGGAAACGGACGTGCTATCAAGTCAAAACTCTGGTCACCAAACCGTGTGGACAAGATCGACAGTCCGGTAAACGCTATTTTCTGGATCATGAAAGATCCTACGATCCCGCCGGTAGTAAAACTGAAAGGAGCAAGCCTGGCTTCCGTTATGGGCGCTACACTGGCTACAAAACGAAGCACAGCGGAGCGTCTGAAAGAAGGAGTGGATCCCAATGCTCTGGTAGTAGAACCTTACGCAAACCCGTTCCGTACTTATCCGCTTTCAAATGATTATGAAAAATTCAAAGTGCTGGTGGAAGATAAAAATGTAGACTGCTATATTATCAATACCGGAGAATTCATGGGCAAGAAAGTACAGCCGAAAGACACGCTGGGTATTCTGGAAGCAATTGTAGAAGGAAAAGCGCAGTTCAAACAGTGGGGACCGTTTTCTGATATTGAGATCTTTGAATGGGAAGGATTTGTTCCGGATCTGAGCGATGAAGACTATGTTGCCCAGCTGAAAGCCCGGATGCAGGATCGTCTCGATTATGTGGAGGGACTGGAAGAAGCTAAGGGAGGATATAACAAACTTCCGGCTGACGCTTCCGAAGCTATCAGAAAAGTTGTGGAACAGGCAAATACACTGTAAGGCTAAGGACAGGATCTGCTGCTGATCATTGGAAAAAATATGGTTTCCATCCATTTCCGAAAGGCAGACAGAATTATATATTGAGTTTTTGCAGATATTAGAGTATACTGTTTATGACAAAAGAAATGAATGCCTGGGGTGTACGAGAATCCTGCTATTTTGAACCTACATTTACGTTTATGGGAATCTTATATCGCCGTATTGGATGTCAGGCCGTCGATTTGCGCAGCGGAAGGCAGAAGATACGGCTGCGGGCACCCACCTAGCTTGGGCTAGGCGTCAAAATTGCAGGTTACGGCATTTTGGGTATACTCTTTGAGAGTGCATACTTAAGATAAAACTTTAAGATACAAAAGCACTTAACCAAAGATAAATACGGGAAATTCCGTATACTTAAGAAAAAGTATATAAAGTACAAAAGAGAGAAGCTGCTGATAAAGCAGCTTCTTTTATGATATAACAAGAAAACAGAGGATAGAAAAGCAGGTGGGATATGGTAAAACGAAAGCACAGGATCAAGATCCTGGCTCTGATAGCGGGACTGCTCCTTTGCGGTTTTTTGTTTCTGATGAATCAGATGCAGTCAGCCGCTACAGACTATGGAGATAAATCAGTAGTATATAAATACGAGCTTACAGATTTTTTAAAAATTGCCGATCTGGATGCGGAGGAATCTTCTCAGATCCTTCTGCCCAGACTTTCCGGAGTGCTGACTGCAGGCGATGAGAAAACAATATTTGATACGCTGGGATTTTCCCGGCTTTATGAAGAAAAGGAAGATACAGGGGATAAAGCGCCTCTGACCAGACAACAGTGGTGCGCGGATTATGAGAAACTGATAAAGGGCCTGGGCAGGGATGACATTCAGACCATTACTATCCAATATCAGGGGGCTGTGCCGGGAGAAGACAGGATCATTACGGACAGCGGAAATTATAATACCACTTTGCCGGAGGATTTCTGGATTTATGGAAATACCTACGTTGTGTATGCCTCAGACAACGATATATACGGCGTAAAAGAGGAAAAAGACACCGGTGAAAAGGAAGAAAAAAAGGTTTCGGAGCAGGCTGTTCAGCTGCTGCCGGAGAAGGTGAATGTGCTCCTTACCAACGACAACGGACAGAAGCCTTACCGGAAATCCTTTGAGGTGCTGTGCAAAAGCAAATGTACGCTAAAAGCAGGGGAAAAGTCCAAAACATTTAAAAAGGGCACAAGGTTCACGGCAAAAAATCTGGAAAAATATTTTGGAGACGGAGTGACGTCCGTTACACTGACGCCGGAAAAAAACAGGACTCTTTATATGAAATGCGCGGATACGGGCAAATGGTCAGATCCATACAGAGGAACGGTGGAGATACATAAAAATAAATCCGGCTGGTGGATCGTTAATACAGTCAGCACAGAAGAATATCTATACGGCGTAGTGCCCGGAGAAATGCCGGAAAGTTTTGAAACGGAAGCTTTGAAAGCACAGGCGGTATGCGCCAGGACTTTTGTCTGCGCCAGCGTGTCCGGTGATAAATATAAAAGCTACGGAGCCGATGTGGATGATTCGGTAAACAGCCAGGTATATAATAAGAACGGGGAAAATAAAAAGACGACACAGGCTGTTGACGCTACAAAGGGCATGATCCTTACAGAAAAGGACAAAGAGACAGCTGCGGATATTTACTATTTTTCTTCTTCCTGCGGATTTACCTCCGGACTGGAAGCCTGGGGACAGACAGATAAGGCGCCGTCCTATCTGAAGAGCGTGACTACGCTGGTAAAAAGTCAGAAGGTAAAAGACTGGGATAAATTTTTAAAGGAAACGGATCTGAAAGCTTATGACAGTCACAGCCGTTATTTCAGATGGAAGGCCTATGTGACCCTGCCCGATGGATATTCGATTTCCATTGCGAAGCGGGAAAGCAGCGGAGTGGTGACAGATCTTGTTTATAAGAAAGGAAAGAAAACAAGGCATGTAAAAACGGAAAACAAGATCCGGCAGGATCTGGGAAAATACATGGTCAAGATCACAGACGCCAGGGGAAAGACTCAGACAAATATAACAATGCTTCCAAGCGCTTTTTTCACAATTGAAAAGGAAAAGGGGCAAAGCTATGTGCTTTATGGCGGCGGATACGGACACGGAATCGGTATGAGCCAGTACGGAGCGGACGGCATGGCGTCCCGGGGCAGCACTTATAAGGAAATTCTGGAGTATTATTTTCCAGGGATCACTCTGACAAAATCTTCCTGATAAGGCATGGAAAACTGTCCTCAGAGAAAAAAATGTTGTATAAGATATAAAATCATGGTAATCTTGTTTATTGAACGGTAAAATTATTGTAAAGTTCTGTTCAGTAAACAGCGCTGGCCTGTAAGAGGGAAAGTGCTGCTCTTAACGAGAGAGGTTTCATGAAAAATGAAAAGATACGTTCCGATCATACGGTTTTTCCTGGATAAACTGAAGAGAGACAATGTAGGCGCTTATGCGGGGCAGGCAACTTTGTTTATTATTATGTCTGTAATCCCCTTTCTGCTGGTGCTGACTTATCTGATGCGTTTCACTCCGGTAACGGAAAGCGTGGTATTAAATGCCATAGAAAAAGTGGCGCCCGGAATGGTAGCTCCCTATCTGGTAAGTATCCTGGATGAAGTATACAACAATTCCGGTAAACTGCTGGTGGCGGCTATTATCATCGCGGTATATTCTTCCGCGAAAGCGGTGCAGAGTCTCCGGTACGGACTGAATATCGTCTATGATATTTATGAGACCCGTAACTGGTTTGTGCTGCGGCTGCGGGCAATGCTGGAAACATTTACTCTGATCCTGATCATGATCCTGCTGATGGTAATGCTCGTATTCGGACAGCGGATCCAGGATGTGCTGGTACAGCATGCCCCCATTGTGTCCATTGTGACAGATTGGATCCTACGGCTGCGGTTTGTTATTATATTCCTGTTTTTGATCGCGTTTTTCGCTTTTATCTACAAGGTAATCCCAAACAGGAAGGCTTCCTTTAGGAGCCAGCTGGTGGGCGCGGTAGGATGCGCCGCCGCATGGTATGTATTTACCTTCGGACTTTCCATCTATGTAAACTATTTCCGGGGATTTTCTTTATACGGAAGTCTGACCACATTGCTGTTGATGATGTTCTGGCTGTATATCTGTATGTACATTTTTATGGTATGCGGCGAAGTGAACAATGTATTTGAGGTAATCTGGCTGGAGATCAAAGAAGCGAGAGAAAAGAAAAAACTGCAGAAATTACGGGAAAAACAGAATAAAATGTGATTTTTACTTGAAGAAGGAAAAATGCTGTGCTAAAATATTCAGCAGATTGCAATATGGTAAAAGCCTGGATGGTGCACAGTAGACAGTGGCGAGAATGACAGAGAGGGATACACCGGCTGAAAGTTTCCCATGGCATTGTCGAATTTCACACCGGAGCTTCAGTTCTGATAGGAGTTAGGTTTTAACAGATCTGATAGGAACTGACGTTGCATACACGTTACGTATGAAGAGCGCTTATATGACAGATATAAGAAGCAGGGTGGTAACGCGGATATGACTTCGTCCCTAATGGGGGGCGGAGTCTTTTTTATTTCACAGGAAAGTGATATCTGAGAGGAGATTTTAAATGAAAGAAAAATTGCAGAAAATCAGAGAGGCAGCGGTTGCGGCTATGGATCAGGCGGAGGATCTGACACAATTAAATGAGATCAGAGTTGCTTATCTTGGCAAAAAAGGTGAACTGACTGCTGTTTTAAAAGGAATGAAAGAGGTAGCCCCTGAGGACAGACCCGCAGTGGGACAAATGGTAAATGAAACAAGAGAAGTCCTGGAGCAGAAGCTGGAAGAAACGAAAAAGAAAATGGAAGCGAAAGCTCTGGAACAGCGCCTGAAGGATGAAGTGATCGATGTAACCCTTCCGGCAAAGAAAAATAAAGTGGGACACAGCCATCCCAATACTGTTGCACTGGAAGAAGTAGAGCGGATTTTTGTGGGAATGGGTTATGAAGTAGTGGAAGGTCCGGAAGTAGAATATGATTACTATAACTTTGAGGCTTTAAATATTCCGGAAAATCATCCGGCCAAGGACGAACAGGATACTTTTTATATTAATGACAAGATCGTGCTCCGTACCCAGACATCTCCGGTACAGGTACGTATGATGGAACAGGGGAAACTGCCGATCCGTGTGATCGCTCCGGGAAGAGTATTCCGATCCGATGAAGTGGACGCTACCCATTCTCCTTCTTTCCATCAGATCGAAGGACTTGTAATTGACAGGAACGTAACCTTTGCGGATCTGAAAGGAACACTGGAAGAATTTGCTAGAGAGATGTTCGGACCGGAGACAAAAGTAAAATTCCGGCCCCATCATTTCCCCTTTACAGAGCCCAGTGCGGAAGTGGACGTAACCTGTTTTAAATGCGGCGGGAAAGGATGCCGGTTCTGCAAAGGCGAGGGATGGATTGAGATCCTGGGATGCGGTATGGTACACCCGCATGTGCTGGAAATGAGCGGGATCGATCCGAAAGAGTATACCGGCTTTGCTTTCGGTGTAGGCCTGGAACGTATTGCTCTGCTGAAATATGAGATTGATGATATGCGTCTGCTGTATGAAAATGACGACCGGTTCCTGAAACAGTTCTAGGTTTTGATTTGGAAACGGTAAAAGGAAGCCGCGATGTATTTTTGTTCCTGCAGCAATAGATTTGAGACAATAAGGAGAAAGAAAAATGACAACTTCATTATCATGGATAAAAGCATATGTGCCGGATCTGGATGTGGACCCCAGAGAATATATGGACGCAATGACCCTGTCCGGTTCAAAAGTAGAAGGATATAAGAAACTGGACGAAGATCTGGATAAGATCGTGATCGGACAGGTAGAAAAAATAGAAGCTCATCCGGACGCGGACAAACTGGTTGTCTGCCAGGTCAATGTGGGAAGCGAAAAAGTTCAGATTGTAACCGGAGCGCCCAATGTATTTGAGGGAGCGAAAGTGCCGGTTGTACTGGATGGAGGAAAAGTGGCAGGAGGTCATGACGGAAGTCTGACTCCGGGCGGAATCAAGATCAAAAAAGGGAAGCTTAGAGGGATAGAATCCTGTGGAATGATGTGTTCCATTGAAGAACTTGGTTCATCCAGAGACTATTATCCTGCGGCTCCGGAGGAAGGGCTGTATATTCTGCCTGAGGATGCGCCCATTGGAGAAAGCGCGGTAAGCTATCTGGGACTTGACGATACGGTAGTGGAATATGAAATCACATCCAATCGTGTGGACTGTTTCAGTGTACTTGGAATTGCCAGAGAAGCAGCGGCAACTTTTGATAAAGCCTTTGTGCCTCCGGTTGTAAAAGAAACAGGAAACGAAGAAAAAGCTTCTGATTATATAAAAGTCTCTATTGAGGATGACGATCTTTGTTCCAGATATGTGGCAAGGGTGGTAAAAAATATAAAAATCGGTCCTTCACCGGCGTGGATGCAGCACAGACTTGCGGCTCATGGAATTCGTCCCATCAACAATATTGTAGATATTACCAATTATGTTATGGAAGAATACGGGCAGCCCATGCATGCATATGATATGCGGACTATCGCAGGCAATGAGATCATTGTGCGCCGGGCGAAAAAAGGCGAAACTTTTGTAACTCTGGACGGACAGGAACGGAAATTGGATGACAGTATCCTGATGATCTGTGATGGAGAGAAAGCCGTTGGCATGGCCGGTATCATGGGAGGGGAGAACTCCATGATCACAGACGATGTAACGGAAATGCTTTTTGAAGCGGCATGCTTTAACGGGACTAACATCCGTCTTTCCAGCAAGAAAGTGGGACTGCGTACAGACGCTTCCAGTAAATTTGAAAAGGGGCTGGATCCAAACAATGCTATGGAAGCCATCAACCGGGCATGTCAGCTGGTAGAAGAACTGGGAGCCGGCGAAGTGGTAGGAGGCGCAGTAGACGTATATCCCCGGGTGAGAACAGGAAACCGGGTAAAATTTGATCCGGACTGGATCAACCGTCTGCTTGGCACGGACATTCCGGCGGAAACTATGATCGGCTATTTCAAAAAGATCGACTTGGGATATGATCCGGAAACAAGGGAAGTGATCGTACCGTCCTGGCGTCAGGATCTGGAGCGGGAAGCGGATCTGGCAGAAGAAGTGGCCAGATTTTACGGATATGATAATATTCCGACTACGCTGCCAAGAGGAGAAGCCACAGCAGGCAAACTTTCCTTTAAACTCCGTGTAGAGGAAAAAGTAAGAGAAGTAGCCCGCTTCTGCGGATTCAGTCAGGGAATGTGCTATTCTTTTGAAAGTCCGAAAGTATTTGATAAACTGCTCCTTCCGCAGGACAGTTCCTTAAGAAAGACGGTAGTGATTTCCAATCCTCTGGGGGAGGACTTCAGCATTATGCGGACTACGCCGCTGAACGGGATACTTACATCGCTGTCTACAAACTTCAACCGTCGAAACAAAGATGTGCGCCTGTATGAACTGGGCAATATCTATATCCCGAAACAGGTGCCTGTAACAGAACTGCCGGAAGAACGGATGCAGCTCACTCTTGGCATGTACGGAGAAGGGGATTTCTTTACTATGAAAGGCGTTGTGGAGGAAATCCTTGACGCCGTTGGTATGAAGGGACTGACCGTCTATGATCCGAAATCAGGATATCCTTTCCTTCATCCGGGACGTCAGGCGGATATTGTATACGAGAATAAAGTTATCGGTTATCTGGGGGAAATCCACCCGATCGTTGCGGGAAATTATTCCATTAAGGATAGAGTTTACGCAGCTGTGCTGGATATGCCGGAAATTGTCGCAAGGGCAACTTTTGATAAAAAATACGAAGGTATCGCAAAATACCCTGCTGTCGCAAGGGATCTCAGTTTGGTAGTGCCGAAAAATGTGCTGGCGGGAGAAATTGAAGAGGTATTTCGTCAGAGAGGCGGAAAGATACTGGAAAGCTGCAGATTGTTTGACATTTACGAAGGCTCTCAGATACAGGAAGGTTTTAAATCACTGGCTTATACGCTGACCTTCCGGGCAAAAGACAGAACGCTGGAAGAAGCGGATATCGCTGCCGTAATGAAAAAGATCATGAACGGTTTGTCTCAGTTGGATATTGAGCTGCGGCAATAGGAGATGGACATGAACGTAAAAGATTTTTATTTTGATCTGCCAAAAGAGCAGATAGCCCAGGATCCTCTGGAGGACCGTTCCGCCTCCAGGCTTCTGGTGCTGGATAAAGAAACCGGAAAATACGAACATAAAATATTTAAAGATATCATAGGATATCTGGAGCCGGGAGACTGTCTTGTTCTGAATAATACAAAAGTTATTCCCGCCCGTCTGTTTGGAGAGAAGGAGGGAACCCAGGCAAAAATTGAGATCCTGCTGCTGAAACGGAAAGAAAATGACGTATGGGAAACACTGGTAAAACCGGGGAAGAAAGCAAAACCCGGCACCAAGATCCTGTTTGGCGGGGGACTGCTGAAGGGAGAAGTACTGGAAGTGGTAGAGGAAGGAAACCGTCTGATCCGATTCCAGTACGACGGCATTTTTGAAGAAATTCTGGATCAGCTGGGACAGATGCCGCTGCCTCCTTATATTACCCACCAGCTGGAGGACAAGAACCGTTATCAGACGGTATACGCAAAATACGACGGTTCCGCGGCAGCTCCTACCGCAGGTCTGCATTTTACGCCGGCTCTGCTGGAAGAAATTAGAAATAAAGGGGTGGATATTGCGGAAGTTACACTGCATGTAGGACTTGGCACATTTCGTCCTGTGAAAGTGGAAAATGTAACGGATCATCATATGCATTCGGAATATTTCATGATCAATGAAGAAGCGGCTGAAAAGATCAATCGTGCGAAAGAAAACGGGAAACGAGTGATCTGCGTGGGGACCACTAGCTGCCGGACCATTGAATCTGCGGCAGATGAGAAGGGCAGACTGAAAGCGTGCAGCGGCTGGACGGATATCTTTATCTATCCGGGTTACCGTTTTAAGATTCTGGATGCGCTGATTACAAATTTCCATTTGCCGGAATCTACCCTGCTGATGCTGGTGTCCGCGCTGGCAGGAAGGGAACACATACTGGCAGCTTATGAGGAAGCAGTCAAACAGGGCTACCGATTTTTTTCCTTTGGCGACGCTATGTTCATCCAATAAAATCATCTATAAAATATCTATGAAAATGATCAGATCCCGGAGAGGCAAAATGCTCCGGGATCTTTGTCATATCTGCATATTTCCTATGAGCCCCGTCCATCCATACAGCGGCCAGAGGGAAAACCATTTCATAATACTGATCCCCATTTGTGCCAAAACCAGCGGCACAGCCAATACAAACAGGGCTAAAAACAGCGTTTGAAAATAATTTTTTCTCCATTTGGACAAAAACAGCACAACAGCGCAGATCAGTCCCGCCGCTGCCAGCTGGCTAAGGACTGCCAGTATGAAAAACAATAAAAGGGGCAGATTGACAGGAAAACTTCCGTATTGGGGAAGATTCTGTATGCCAGCCAAAATCTCACCCATGGGATAGAACGATGAAATCGACGCCCATCGAAAGAGCCAGGGCAGCAGCGTGATCGCGAAGCAGGCAGCGGTGCACACCATCCATTTTTGCCGGATGATCCGTTTCCTTCCCAACTTTGAGGCAGACAGAAGGTTCCAAAGTCCTTTGTTGTTTTCCATTGCCATTACATTTGCAAAAGCGAAACTGAAGCACAGAGAAAGCAGGAGAAGATTGATCAGAAAATCGTCATCCATTTGGCCGAAAAGATATAGGTATCCTGTATCATAGATAAAAACGCCGCCGTCTGACAAGATCCGTTCATATTGGGTCTGGATCTGCTGAAACCACGGATAAAAAGCCAATTCACTGTACCATGGTTCCTTCATGCTGTCCGCGGCATTTTCACTGATACTGCCATCCGCTGCCATCTGATCGATCTGCTCAATCCGGGCAAATGCCTGATCGTAGCGTGCCTGTTCTGCCTTTACGGTGTTTTCCTTTTCAGGGGTAAGGTGCCCTTCTAAAGAGCGCATCATCTGCTGATAGTATTGCTCGCCGGCCGACGGCGTGTAGTCCTTTCCAAAAGCGTTCCCGCCCAGAAGTATGGCAAAGACCAGAAGGATCAAAAGAGCGCGATTGGCAATGAGGATTTTATATCCCTCATGACGAAATAAGCTGCTGTGAGGATGAAAGGGCAAATGAAAATGCCAGGAGGCTCGGGTTTTGTTCAGCGGGTCTGAATATCGAAACAGCAGCAAAACAGCAGCAATGCCTATGAAAAGCAAAAAGGCCAGCAGTATCAGGATACAGCCTGCGCGGCTGAAGGGAAATCCCATGATATCCAGGTTGAGGTATGTTCCAAACAAGGCATCTGTTCGGAGCATGGAAAAATAGGAAAGCTGTTTTAGCAAACACAGCCGGGAACCGGACGGGATGAAAGCATACAAGATCCAGTTCAGGCCTAAAAATCCGATTCCCACAAGCGGAGGGATGAAACTGCGGGAGCTGCAAAGGGCGCAGGCAGTCAGCAGTAAACCCAGCAGGAATACCGCGCCAATCTTTGCCAGCACACAAAGAAACAGGAATGCCGCCAGAGAGAGCGGAAAACTGCTTTCTATATAGGGAGACAAAGATTGAAGGGATGCGGATAAATTGCCGAGCCCGGCCGTGCTGGCCACATAGATCAAATTGGAGCCGTAAAGGAGCAGGCAGATCACGCCGCCGTGGATCAGCACGGCTGTAATCCTGGCTCCCATATCTGCCCATAGACCTCGTTTGGTGGAACGGGTAACAGCAAATAATCCCTTTCCCTTTTCTTCTGATATGAGCTGGCCGACGAAAAGAAAGACGGAAAGGAGAAGCAGCAGATCCGTTGCCGGGCTTTCCAGCGCCATTGTCATCCCCTTTGATGGGAACCAGAGGATATTTCCCGCAGAAAGTCCTGCATGGTCGGCGGCACTTTTGGCAATATTTCGGCTTCCGAAATTTTCTTCCGACGCAGAGGATTGGAAAATGGATATGCCGCCAAGCTGACTGCTGTGTTTCTGCACAGAAGCCAGATAATCATCATAGCCGGATACAGCGGAAATTTCGTCATACAGTTCATCGAGCAGAGTACGTTCCGCCGTCAGGGAATCTGTGTAGATCAGATAGTCCCCTGCGCGATAAAGCTTTTCGTATTTTTTATACAGATCGGAATTATTTTCCTTCAGCTGTTTTGCAAGGGAATCTCCCGATTGGCTGCCTTGGCTGTAAAGACTGCGCACCTGCTCCACAAGAGAAAGCCCCTCCGCCTGTTCTTTCAGGCCGAGGATATAGGTAAGCTTTTCTTGTTCTGTCATGTCGGAAATATCCCGGTAGACAGCTTTGTAGGCGGAAAGGGGCGGTTCATCCTTCCCAGGCTGGTTTAAATACCACAAAAGAAACAGATTTACAAGAAGAAGCAGCAGCATGAGACTGAGAAAACTTCCTTTTTTCCAGACTTTTTGCAGTTCAAATCCTATGAGCGCTGTCACTTTCTCCCTCCTTTTCAAATACCTGCAGATAGACTTGCTCCAGGTTCTTTGCATTTCCGTGTTTTTCGCACAGATTGGATATGGTGTCCTTGTCTACGATCTTTCCATTCCGAAGAAGGATGATCTCTTTTGCAATGGATTCAATATCGGAAACCACATGCGTAGATACCAGGATGATCTTGTCACCGGAAATGTTGCGGATGTTTTCACGGATCCTTACCCGTTCTTTGGGATCTAATCCGGCAGTGGGTTCATCCAAAACGATCAGATGCGGATCGCCTAAAATGGCCTGAGCGACCAGGATGCGCTGCTTCATGCCGCCGGAATAGGTGCCAATGGGCCGGTAAGCTTTTTCTGTCAGATTTACATAGTCCAGGACCCTTTGGATTTCACCTTTCTGCTTTTTTTTCGGAATCCCTTTCAATGCGGCCATATAGGAAAGAAACCGTATTCCGGTAAATGTATCATAAAGTCCCTGCTGCTGAGGCGCATACCCCAGCAGACTGAGGTAAGCCGGGCCCAGATTGCGGGCATTTTCCCCGTTCCAAAGCACGATACCCGAAGTGGGTTTCAGATTGCCGGTGATGATATTCATCAGCGTTGACTTTCCTGCTCCGTTTGGACCAAGCAGACCATAAATGCCATTTTCCAGCGTCAGAAAAATGTGATCCAGCGCCTTTCTGGCGCCATAGTGTTTCGTGATATTTTGCAGCTCCAGCATCTTTAAATTCCCTCCCCAACCATTTGGATCGGTGTGTAGTTGGGCACACTGTTTAAAAGATCATCCATGGAAATCAATCCGTATTGATACCGGGTAATATCATAGGAATCATCTCCCAAAGGCGTATATTCATAGTCATAGACC
>CAKNLF010000014.1 GCA_930989305.1 uncultured Roseburia sp.
TTCATAACCCCTCCTCCTGTCTCTTAAGAAAAAACATCTCCTTTGCCTCCTTCCGGCAGGACACTTATGTCTGCTGTTCCTGCCGGTTGATATTACAAATTGTTTCAGACACAATATCATAAACCTCCTGGAAAATGCTCCCAGGTTCTCCCATGACAGTTCCGGGAATAAAATATGATTTCGATCCTACTTCTCTTACGCGCCGGATCGTCTCGTTTTGCACTTCTTCCCGGCTCCAGTCCGGATGATCAATAGCATGATTATCAATATTTCCATGAAACGAAATCTGTCCCCCATACTGCTTTACGAGCTTCGGAATATCATTTGATGTCATAGCCCCCTGCCAGATATCAATCCCCATTTTTATCATTCCCGGCACAAGATTGGCACTGTATGAATCATTGTGATGTACAATCAGTTCCACTCCGTTTTGCTTCCAAAAGCCGTAAATTTTCTGATAAGCCGGCACGAAAAATTTTTCAAACATAGTCGGAGATAAAATAGAAGAATGCTGACTTCCCCAGTCATCATGATGAAAAATGGCGTCCGGGTGGATATGATCCACGATTTCACGCGCCGCCCGGATTTCATAATCCGTTAGATAATCGATCAATTCCAGCATACATTCCGGTTCTTCATAAAAATTGATCAGTGTATTTTCCATTCCCATCAAATAATGAAGCTTGTCAAAAATTCCCGGCACAATGATCGGCGCTACAAAAGTTTCATTCCGGTCGATTTTATTTACCTGTTCCACACAGGATCTCCAGGCTTCTTCCGGCAACACTACAGGCGGTTCTTTCACAGACTCGCGCCATTTTGCAATATCTTTCACTACCAGATATTCTTCTGCATTATTTGGGAACGGACCAGGGGCGTCCTGAGGGAATTCCATTCGCACGCCCCATCCGTTCATAAAAAATCCGCCTTTTTTTACTGTTCCCAGTCCTGCTGCCGTTACCGGATCCAGCACCAGCGATAAATATTCAAACTGATTCACATATCGATCAGGATGTCCCCCACGAATGGTTTCTAGCAAATTTTGTTTTTTAGTCAGCATATTCCTTTCACTGTCGCTTCATGACACAACCTCTCAAACACTATATTGTCATGCCCCGGCAGAATATGGTCGCAGATCTTCTCCACTTTTCGTATGCTTTCCGTGATCACCTCCAGATCATACATCCCGCCATTTGGGATTTTCGGATCTGCTTCCCAATTTTCATACAGAGGTATCAGATCTCCGGTCAGCAGATACCTACCCTGCCCAGCAGAAACAAGCACGCACTGCATACCTGCAGAATGTCCCGGCGCCAGGATCAGGCGGATCCCCGGATACAGCTCTTTATCTCCGTCCACCGGGATATAACTTGTTTTGGATACCACAGCTGTATCTACGCCGGGCTGGTTTAGATCCGCACACTCCAGACGCTGTACATAAAATTTCGCATTTGCAAAAAGTCCGTTATTTCCAGCGTGATCCCAATGAAGATGGGTCAGGATCACTGTATCAATATCCATCGGATCCACGTCTATTTTTTTCAGCTGCATCTCCATGCTCTCATTACTTTTTCGCTCATAAGGCATCCATTTTTCCCCGTCCGGAGCAGTTCCGCCGGTATCCACAATGATCTTGTGCCCATTTCCCTCTATATAATAGGAAATCAGCGGATATGTCGTAACCGTGTCGTCACCGCATCCGTAAACCATATTGGACCTGGGCCTTTGGATATGTCCAAGGCAAAGGGGAATGATTTTATATGTATCCATCCGACACCTCCCTGCATTATGATATTTATATTTATCTGATGTATCCTTTTTGTTTTAAAACCCCTTCTATACCGTCTGCTTCTAAGATTTCCAGCATTTCCACGGCAAGTTTATGTCCTGTAAAGACTTCTCCTGTCCGCAGATTGGTCACTGTTCCTTTTCCGAAATCAATCTGCGCTTCATCCCCTTCCGCAAAAGCTTTTGTGATCCCCGGAACGGTTAAAGCGGGAAAGCCATATGCGATACAGTTACGGAAAAACAAGCCATTAAAACTTTCCGCGGCCATTCCCGCCAGCCCCAGTCGTTTCAGCACTACTGCCCCGGGTCTGGAAGATCCTGTTCCGAAATTTTTCCCGGCGATCAGAATATCTCCTTTTTGAACCTGCCCGGACCACCCCGGTCTGTTATCACTCATACAAAGCCGGCACTGTTCTTCGGGACTGGAACGAAACGCGCTGTGGGGAAAGATCAGATCTGTATTGATCTCATCACCAAACATCCATACTTTTCCTTTTTTGATCATAGTAACCCCTCATCTTTCTATAAATATTTCCGGCAGTCCGTAACCACGCCGGTAAGGGCGCTGGCTGCGGCAGTTGCCGGGCTGCCGAGCATAACTTCACTGTCGGCCGCGCCCATACGTCCTTTAAAGTTTCTGGTTGTTGTAGACAGACATCGTTCTCCATGGCCCAACAGTCCCATGTGTCCGCCATAACAGCAGCCACATGTAGCATTGGTAATCACACAACCGGCTTCTGCCAGTGTTTCCGCTATGCCGGTTTTAATCATCTGAAGATAAATTCTCTGAGAAGCCGGCGTAATGATCATCCGGACTCCTTTTGCAATATGTTTGCCTTTCAACAACTCAGCCACGATCCTGAAATCTTCCAGCCTCCCGTTGGAACAGGAGCCTACTACGACCTGATCTATTTTGATTCCTTCCATTTCCGTAACAGGTACACAGTTCCCGGGGATAAAATCCGGTTTTGCCACATAGGGAACCATATCCGAAAGATTGATCTGACGGATATCATAATATTCTGCGTCCGCATCCGGTTCTACCGGATCAATATCCTCATCCCCCCGGGCTTTCAAATAGGCCCGCAGCCGGTCGTCACAAGGAAAAATCGCGAATTCCGCATTGATTTCCGCGCACATCGTAGAAATCGACTGCCGCTGAGGAATACTGAGAGAGGCAAGCCCGGGACCTGTAAATTCTACATTCATCCCCGTTGCGTCACCGTAAATACCGGCAATATACAAAAAGACATCTTTCCCGGTCACCCCTTTCGGCAATTCTCCCTGCAGCAGGTATAAAATCGTAGGCGCTGCCGCAAGCCAGGTTTCTCCGGTACAGAACACATATGTCATATCAGCCGGTCCAAGCCCTCGGGACGCGCAATTAAAAGCGCCTGACGAACAGGTATGAGAATCCGCGCCTACCAGAAGTCTCCCCGGCGCCGCGTATCCCCGCTCTGCCATTGCCTGATGGATCACCGCGTGATCGCCTACATCTATAAAATTCCGTATACCATGCTTTGCGCAAAATTTCCTTGCATAGACCGCTCCCACCGCGTCACGGGTTGTCGGCGCCGGGACCGCATGATCCAGCAATACGATGCACCGCTCCGGATGATCCAGATGTCCTGCATTTTTGTACAGATCCTGTCCGTCTACATTGAAAAACATATCATGGACAACCGCCCAGTCCGGCCTGCAGGTTACGATATCCCCGGGACGCACCTGACTGATCCCCGCATGTTTTGCCAGTATCTTATGTGACATTGTCATTCTCATTTCCAGTCCACCTCATTCCATAAATCTGTTGTTCGGGACGTAACAATATCCATCCATGATCCTTCTGGCTGTCCGCCCATAGGAAAGCCGTTCTATTTTCAGACTTCCATCCTCATGCTGCCCGCAGACAGCTTCCACTTCAATGATCCCTCCCGGATGTCCGATCCTGACATTCGCCCGAGCCTGTCTGCCCCGGATATCAAATACAACCGTACCCGGAATCACCGCAGCCGCTCCGCTGCAGCAGGAAATACTGCCGGGATAAGTCTGATGGATCTGCCCTAGGAACCATACCCGGGCAAGAAAATCCATATCCTTTTCTGCAATCATCCTGCCTGTCAAATGATCCGTATACGCCTTTGGTTCCGCTGCAAAAGCCACAAACGGCACGGCATCCAGCGGATTATATTTTTTATGCAGGATCTCAAATCCGGCTTTTCGAATTTCCTCCAGCAGATGCTTCTGTTCTATGGAAAGATCTTCCGGATTTACCTCCGTTCCATTCAGGCCCAAATCTTTGGCCTTTATAAAAACGCATGGATTTACTGCATCCACAATAGATCCTGTGATGGATCCATATACGGGAATGTTCAAAACATCCTTTGGATTGCCTGTAGGGAGCAGACCCATACGGCAGGAAGCCACGCATCCGGCCATGTCAATATTTAATTTTGCGCCGGTTCCCGGAACTCCCGCAACCGCGTAGTCTCCTCCGATCACCGGATGCCCGTCCTTTACAGGCACTTCCGCAACATAGATCTGATCCGTATTTTTACTGTAGATCCTTACCTTCGTCACTGGTTCCACGGCTCTGACCAATCCTTCTTCGATAGCAAACGGGCCGATCCCCGCGGAAATATTGCCGCACAATCCGGAATAGGAAATATAAGCATGGTCAATATCCACCTGGCCAAAAATATAATCCACATCTGCTCCCGGGACACTGGGCGGCCCTACCAGCGCCAGTTTGGACGTCAGCACCTGCGCGCCTCCCAGTCCATCGATCTGACGCTTATCCGGACTCCCGAACATTGCCAGGATCACTTTATCTCTGGTCTTCGCATCCTGAGGCAGATCGTTCATATGCAAAAAGATTCCTTTGCTGGTACCTGCACGATAAATGCAGGCGCGAAAAGCAGTTGCTTCTCTGGAATACACCACATGCACCTCCCTTTGGGTCTTTAATACATACAGGCGATCAGTTCATGGATATCTTCTACATCTTCAATATGTCTTACCAGACGGATGATATTTTCCGCTTTTACAGAACCGATCGTATTTGCGGCATTGGCACGGAATTTTTTCACCACTTCTTCATAGGTTGCGGGATATTCCGGATCTCCCTTCGGATAAGCTACTTCTCCCACGTAAATGCTTCCGTCCTCCATAGTAACTGTTACTTTTGCCGGATAACGGTCCGGATATACTGCTTCAAAATCATCACTGATCTCCCAGGTGATCTTATCGCACAGTTCATACAATCTTTCATCTTTGATCGCTTCTTCTGTAAAGGATTCCGGCAGCACTTCGCCTTTGACAAGACCGCAGGCGATTTCATAAAACAGTGAAAACTGCGCGTTTACCGGATTCAGAGGATGCCGTTTTACTTCCACCGGATGACACAGCTTCGCATCCGTAAATTTATTGCATTCCGCATGGATCGATTTGATCTTGGTCCAATCGCATCCCTGGTCATGAATATCGATGGCGCAGTCGCAAAAATTATTTGTAAACCGGCAGCAGGAATGCAATTTGATGGAATTATCCGCCATCTCCCACTTTGTTCCAAATCCCTCCGTTAATCTGGCCGGATTCTGAATGCCGTTTGGCAGTACCGCGTCATCTGCTGACCAGCCTTTAAAAGAAAAACAATTGAGAAATCCGTCTTTATCTTCAAAAACAGCAGTCGGTGCAAAATATCCATCCCGTCCCATAGCTGCCGCCAAAACCCCGTTCATTGCCGACTGACCGGCATGAAACCGCTTGGTCCAGGAACCGTTGGAGTTAAAGGCGCCGAGCCCCCCGGCAGCGGAACCGGCTACGCCCAGGGCATCTACCGTCTGACGGGCATTCAATCCCATGATCTTCGCGGCGCCTGCCGCTGCTCCCATAACGCCGCAGGTCCCGGTCAAATGCCATCCGGCATAATAGGAAGTTCCCTCAAAGGCTTCTCCTGCACGGATCGTCACATCTGAACCGATGATATACGCCAAAAGCACATCCTTCCCGCTGCATCCGTACTTTTCCGCCAGGGCCAGCACCGCAGGCAGCACTGCCACGGACGCATGCTGGGTGCCTTCTCTGTGATCGTCATCATAATCCTGACTGTGTCCGGTAGTACCGTTTACCAGCGCCGCCATCATAGCGTTTACTTTCTGTCCGGTTCCAAAAACCGTACAGGAACCGCCCTCTGAAATATCAGCCGCGGATTTTCGGATCACTTTCGCGTTTTCAATCTGTGACCCGGATAAAATACATCCCAGGCAGTCCAGCATAAATATTTTCGCGTTTTCAATCGTTCGCTCATCTATATCTTCATACTTTAATCCGACACTGATATTTGCAATCTGTTCTGATATTGATAAATTTTTTTCCATTGTTACATATCCTCCTTGTCCGCTGCTTTATTGCATGTTTTCTTTGTCACGCCATTCCTGCATGCCCATTGTAAGGAACAGATCACGGCTATCATGGGCATCTTCTACCGCGTCCCAGCTCTCTCCTGTTTCCATGATCTTATCCATAGCCCTGCGGAATACAACGCTTGCGCAGTAGGGCAGCACATCCGGATAAATAATGATCTTATATCCGATCTCTTCGGCTTCTTTTGCCGAAAGGCGAGGAGTTTTCCCGCCGATCACCTGATTCGTCAGCAATGGCACCCCTTTGAATGTTTCTGTGATCTTTCGGACTTCATCCAATGTCTGCGGCGCTTCAATAAACAATACGTCCGCACCCGCATTCAGGTACATCTCGCCCCTACGCAGCGCTTCATCCAGATCATAAACCGCTCTGGCGTCTGTTCGCGCTACGACAACAGTATCTTTATAAATTTTTTCTCTGCAGGCCGCCTTGATCTTTCTGATAAATTCTTCCGCAGGAATACAGCTTTTGCCTCTTAAATGCCCGCATCTTTTCGGCGCTGACTGATCTTCAAACTGGACCGCCGCTGCTCCGGCCCGTTCCAGATCCCATAGAGTCCGGATCACATTCAGCTCATTCCCATAACCGGTGTCACAGTCCGCAATAAAAGGGATGTTTGATTTTACCGCGATCCTGCCTGCCACATCCGCTACGTCGGATCCATTTGTCAGACCGATATCCGGTTCCCCCAGATGGCTTCCGGCTACACCGGCTCCTGTCAGGTACCCCGCCGCAAATCCGGCCTGTTCCACCACTCTGGCGGATATTCCGTCATAAAAACCGGGGGCCATCAGGATCCTATCCTCACGCAATAGCCTGCGCAGTTCTTTTCCGGGATTTTTTAACATATATTTCCACCTCTCCTGAGTTTTTGTATTTGATGCAGCCGAGATCCAAAAGGGATTTCCCGGCTACGTAAAAAAGTATGTGGAACAATGCGCATTTTCGTTCCACATACTTCCTGTTGGCTTTGTTTTACTGCCTGTCTGATTTCAGCAGAATCGGCAATGTAAGCGTTGATAAATGATCTTTATCACGATAAATCTTATGCAGACAAGTCTGGCATTTGCAAAGATGCCACATTTCATCATAACTTGTCTCATCCGACGGAATATCAATGGAACTGATCTCGATCTCAATGGATGTACCCGCACGGAAGATATGGGCTGTAGGCCGGAACATGATCTCATATTCGTAAATCTCTCCCGGAACCGGATAGTCAAATTTTGTAGCGTCGTGCTTCAGCTCCCAGAACGTATCTTGTTCCGGAATCCGTTTCCTGAGCGATGCCCGAAGCCAGCCTTTCGTGATCGGCCAGGGACTCTCATGGCCGCCTTCGTACATATCAATCCTCCAGGTAGTATCCGGCTGATCAATGGACGCATAAAACTTTAATACCGGCGAACCCACAATCTGCAGATCTTCCGACAGCGGCGCCGTCCGATAGCAGAGTTTTCCTCGTTCTTCGGAAATAAACAGCGGCCTCTGCAAAAAACTGTCCGGTTCATCCATATTCAGATCCATCCGAAACTGAGGAAGCAGTTTTTCTTTCTGTCCCAGATAAAATGTTCTCTGTCCTACCAGCCCTTCTTCTCTCGGAGGCCAGTTATCCAGTTCCAGCGTATCTCCGCCGCAGGTTTCCACAATGCAGACCGGTTCTTCCATAATTCCGGTATCAATGCCTTTCAGCCAGTATTCATACCACTGGAGCAGTTCTTCTCTGTGTGAATTCCAGGGTCTGGGATCCATATCACGGAACATATGCAGTCTCTTATAAGGCGTATTGGTCAGTTTATTCCATACCGACGTCTGGGCCACACCAAAAGGTCCGTGGAACGGTCCGCCCACAAACGTCGGAATATTGACTTTATCCAGATAATTTCCATAAGAACGTTTCTGATACCATTCCCCGTCCAGCTTATGCAGCAGCAGATCAAATACGATCGGATTTTTGTAAGGATAGCGAAGAAGCTGATACAGATACGGATACTGTTTTAAATCCGGATCCTGACACGCTTCTTCCACCATTTTTTTGAATGCTTCCGGTGTTTCCTCCTGTTCTACTGCAGAAACAATATTTTTAGGTGCCAGTCCCACACGGCAGGGATTGGTTCCTGTATAAAGGCAATACCATACCAAGTGACATACACCGCCGGTATAAAAGCCTCTCTCATAAAAATCATCATAATTCAGTTCAAAAGGCGCGATGCATTTCAGATGCGGCGGCTGCTGTTCTGCGATGATCAGCTGCGTAAATCCGAAATAACAAGTCCCGGTCCCGCCGATATTTCCGTTGCACCAAGGCTGCCCTGCCATCCACTCAATAATGTCGTAGCCGTCTTCGCCTTCGTATTTTGAAAACATACCGGGCATCTCGCCTTCAGAGCTTCCGATACCCCGGTAATCACCGATAACAAAGCAATAGCCTCTGGATACGTAAAACTCCGGATCGCCGGTCTCAATGGAAGCCTCAAATAAAGATCCTCCAAACTCCTGAGGCGGCGTATCAAAAGTCTGCGTATCTTTCCCATATACAGAAATCGTAAACAGCCCCGGGAAAGCTCCCGGCGCATCCGGCCGGTATACATCTACCGCCAATTTTACGCCGTCTCTGGCTGTTACCATCACGTCTTTTTCCACGATCATTTTATATTTAGGCTCGGGAACAACATATTCTTTTCTTTTGGCCATACATTTATCCTCCAATCTGAAAACACCAATACTATGCTATCCGTTTCCTTAGGAAAGGAATTGCAGCAATGGGAAACCGATGATCGCTACAATAATATACACCGCGATCATCCAAAAAAGCCCGGTAACAAAAATATCTTTCTTTGTGATCCACTTGCTTTCTGTCTGCTGATAAGTCATTGCGGAAAGAGGCGAACTGCTGGGCAGCAGTACTCCGTATTCCGCGGAATGCATGATAAAACAGAACACCGCCACAGCGGAAATGCCAAGCTTCGTTCCCGCCATGCTGATAATCGACGCCATGGTCATGCCTACAACCGCGTTATCCATTAAGTTTGTACCAAACAGCGATACACCCTGAAGGATTGCATAGGATCCGAAAGTTCCTGTCTTTTCCACAATAGGCGTCAGCAGATTTGCGAAGAATGTGCTTGCTCCAAGCTCCGGATTGGTCAGGCTTCCGCATACTACCATCAGCGCCCAGATCATAATAAGCAGATCCCACATCACGCCTTTTCCGATATCCCGTATGGTAATAAACGGAGAGCCGTCTTTGTTTCGGATCAGCAAAGCGATCAAAACGATCAGGAATCCCCCGCCCATGGTGCCAAACTGAGCCATGATCGGCTTCAAGGGCGATGCCGCCGGAAGCATATCGGGCAGCAATACAATGACTACAAAAACAACCAGGAGTACCAGCGCGCGTTTCTGATCCCGTGTGAAGGGCTCCACATTGGTCTGGGCCTGATATGCTTTCAGTTTCTCTACATTTGGCCGGAAGATAAAGCGCATGATCAGCAGCATGAAAACCAGCAGCAGAGCACACAAGATCAAAGAGGTCGCAATAAACGGAAGCGAAGGAATCACGGTCCCCTCACCGTACAGATTCGCAAAAATAGAAAAATCGGTTGCAACCCCCATAGAAAACGGCATCGCGCTGACTGCCAGAGTAGCCGCGCCTGTAATTCCCGACATAATAAGCGCCGGCCATTTTTCGCCCTTTTCATATCCAACCAGATGAAAGATCTCTTTTGCGATTCCCCATACAATAATCAACACCGGGATCGCCGTTAAAAACATGGACGGGATCGCTGCTGCCAGTAAAATGCACAAAGTCAATACCCACGGTCTTCCTGAAGCCAGCCTGGTATTCACGATTCGTTTTGCCAACGCTTCCGCCAGGCCGGTGTGATTCATAACAGCGCCGAGCATCATCAGTGCCAGCACCATCATGACAGCCGAATGTCCTCCTGCTGCCGAAAAAGTACCCTGCACCGTATTCAATCCGGTTGTCGCATACAAAAACAGAACGATCAGGCTGGGAACCACTGCATCGATAGCAATACGTCCGTATACAAATGCCACGATCAGTCCGATCACCTGCATCCCCTGATGCGTCAGCGGATCTGCCGGCGGGATATTAGAGATGATCAAGTAAATGACCACCATAACAATAAGATGGATAAGAAATTTCACATTGTTCTTATGCATAAACTACTACCTCCTCCTTTCAGACTTTATCCGTTAACGCTAACGCAAAAATCATATGATCTGTTAAAAAAAGCATAGCATACCCCAAAATGGCAAACAACGAACCCTATTTTGTTAAGGTATAACCAAAAGTTGTAGCTTATTTTCTGTATTTTCCCCGTTTTTTTCAAAATTTAAAGATAGTTTGTTCGTTGACAAGCTTTTTGAATCACTTTAGAATAAGAGTAACTGAAAAGATATTCGGACTTATTAGGAGAACTGTTTTATGGAATTTCGACAGCTTCAGCACTTTCTTGTGGTTGCACAGGAACTGAATTTTTCAAAAGCCGCCCAGAAGTCTTACATCACACAGCAGGCGCTTTCCAAATCTATCAAAATATTGGAAAAGGAACTGGGCGTTCCTTTATTTGAACGCCTTCCACGAGGACTGGCCTTAACAGAATACGGCAGCATCCTGCTCAAACACGGGCACAGTATTATCAACGAATTAGCGGAAACTTATACTGATATCCGACAGAAAAAAAATGCGAACTGCCAGAATCTGACCATTGCCATGACAGCCGGGGTAGAAGATGTCTTCCCCTTGTCTATCATTTTTGATTTTCAAAAAGAGCATCCGGAACATCAATTCAGCCTCCTGCTGAACAATGATACCGTCATTGAAACAATGCTTCTGGACAATAAGCTGGACTTTGCCATTGTAGGCGCTGCCGGGACCTGTGAACAGCTGGAGTACTTTCCCCTGATCCACAACGATACCATGGTCATCGTCCACAAAGATAATCCGCTCAGCCAGCTGGATTCTGTTTCTCTGGAAGATCTTAAAAATGAAATCTTTCTGTGCTCCTCCTCTGATTATAATGTGAACAAACAGCTGCTTACTGTCTGCGGCGCCCTTGGCTTTACCCCTCATATCTGCCATCAGGCAGCCGGCATCCATTTTCTCCTGTCACTGGCAAATACCCAGCAGGGCATCGTCCTTTGTCCGGATCACTCAAAAAACGCGATTCCCAAATCCTTAAAAATCCTCCGGCTGAAAAATGATCCACACTTTTATGTTGTCCACATTGCGCGGAAAAAAGGCATGCCCTTAAACCCTATTGCAGAAAAACTCCAGCGTCATATCATCCGCCGGATTGAAGGCATGGAATATAACAAACATCTGTCATCTGCCCCTTAAATATTGACAAAAAGATGGTTGTTTTTTATACTGTCTGCAAACGAACTGTCTCATTTTTTGAATTTTACGATCGGAGAATGCAATCATGAGCAGTTTCAAACACAACAAACTTTTTGTCTTTTCCCTGATGTTTGCAGGATTTATCGGCTCGCTCAGTCAAAATATGATGACGGCCGCGCTCCCTGCGATTCTTTCTTCTTTTCATACAGATACTGCCAAAGGTCAGTGGCTCACCAATATTTTTATATTGATCCTCGGCATAACGGCAGCGGCCAGCGCCTATCTGTTTTCCAGATTTCCCACAAAAAAACTGGTATTATCCGCTCTTGGTATTTTTATGATCGGATGCGCGCTCTCACTTTCAGCCCAAAATTTTTATGTCCTTTTACTGTCCAGGCTCATCCAGGGAGTCGGAGCAGGTGTCTTAATTCCTACGCTGCAGATTTCTCTGCTGCATATTTTTCCTAAAGAAAACCATGGGCAGGCACTGGGCATCACCGGCATTATCATCGGTTTCGCTCCTGCTGCGGGCATTACACTGGCCGGCGTTTTCGTTGACTCATTTGGCTGGCGCAGCATTTTTTTATTCTTACTGATCCTGGGCGCCGCCATATGGATGTTCGGTTTTTGCTTTCTCCAAAATATAGGAACACCGCTTCCTGTTTCCATGGATTATTCTTCGCTTTTTTTATACAGCGCAGGCGCTTTCTTTTTGATGATCGCCACAACATTCATCAATGCCTTTCCCCTACCGATCTGGATCCTCCTGCTGCTTTTTGCCGCAGGCATTGTCTGTCTCTTTCGCTTTGCCAAACGGCAGTTATTGCTCAAATCCCCTCTGCTGGAACTGCGCCTTTTTTGCTATACTTCTGTCAAATACGCCGCCGCACTGTTTCTCATCACTTTTACGCTTATGATGTGCGGAACCACGCTCTTTCCGTTGTATATACAGACCATCTGCGGCCGCTCGGCCACATTCTCGGGACTGCTGTGTCTGCCCGGATCGATCATGATCGCCGTGGTCAGCCCTGCGGCCGGCAGACTTGCCGACCGTTTCCGGCCCGGTCCCGTCTGCATTGCGGGAGCGCTCCTGCTGATCATCGGAACGCTGCCTTTTATCTTCTTTTCCCAGGAATCCCATATGCTCCTAGTATGTTTTATCTATACACTGCAGTGCACAGGTATCGCCCTGCTTTTGACTGCTTCGCTCACAATGGGCGTCTATCGGATTCCCCTTGCGAAAAGATCACACAGCACGGCCATTTTAAACTCTTTCCGTCAGGTTTTCGGTTCCCTGTTTGCTTCCCTTTTAATCACAGCCGCAGCTATGATCTGTGCCCCTTCTGATCTGAACCTTTCGGGGATCCGCGGAGCATTTCTGATCATGACTGCTGCCTGCGTCATCCTCCTGTTTGGCAGTATCCGTTATCACAGCAGAGAAGATCCACCGAAGTCCTGATCCAATCCGGCTGTACAAGCTTTAGTTGTATTTCCACATTTTTTTATTGTTTGTCATCCGAAAACTTTTTTCGTATGCTGAAATTACAAAAAATGAGACAAGCACACTGTATTGGAGGTATAAACTATGGCAGAAAACCGCAACTTTCCATCTATTTTCCAGCCCTTAAAAGTCGGACCGATCACCCTGAAAAACCGTCTGCATTTCGCCCCTATGGTATCTGCGCACGCAGACGCGGAAACCGGTCGGGTTACGACAGATCTCATTGAATATATCGGCGGGCAGGCAAGAAACGGCGTATCGCTGATAACGATAGGATCCACCCCTGTCGACTTTGCGCGGGGAAGAGATTATATGGGATGTCTTTCCGTGACTAATGATTTCGATGTGCCCGGCCTGACGTTACTGGCTGAAGAGGCTCACCGCTATGGAGCAAAACTCTCCTGTGAACTGCAATATGCGGGAAGAATCGCGGATCCGCTTTTTTTAAACGGCATGAAAGCACTGGTTCCTTCTGTTACGCCGGATATGGACCCCAATGAATTTGCGGAAATTACAAAAGAAGAGATACAAGACGTGATACGGCTGTTCCAGAATGCGGCAAAACGTCTGAAACGGGCCGGTTTTGATATGATCATGCTCCACGGCGGGCATGGAAATCTTACCAGCGCATTTTTTTCTCCCTTGACCAATCAGCGGACAGACGAATATGGAGGCAGTTTGGAAAAGCGTATGACATTCGGCCTGCAAATGGCCAAAGCGCTGCGGGAAGCAGTCGGCGACAAAATGGCCATCGAATTCCGGATCAGCCAGGATGAATTTCTCCCCGGATCGCCTACCTGGGATGAACAGGCAGCTTACATCAACGCTTTATCGGAATATATCGACCTTGTGAATATATCAAACGGTCTGATCTGGCATCCCTATTATGTCCGCTACATGATGCCCTCCTACCTGGAACCCCGGAATCTGAATGTAGAGGCTGCAGCCTATATCAAACAGCGGGTATCTATACCGGTTGCCGTTGTTGGAAACATTCCGGATATTCAAACCGCAGAAGCGATTATTGCAGAAGGCAAAGCCGACATGGTATCCATGGCAAGGAATCTGATCGCCGACTCTGATTTTGTGACCAAGGCGGAGCGCGGACAGGCAAAGACCATTCGTCCCTGTCTTCACTGCCTGGACTGCGTGACCTTCCCCAATGTGGGACATCCTCTTCGCTGCGCGGTCAATCCTGTAGCAGGAAGAGAAACAAAATATCACTTTATCTCAAGATCCGACACTCCGAAAAAAGTGCTGATCGCAGGAGGCGGGCCGGCAGGCATGATGGCCGCCCAGATCTGCGCCAGACGGGGCCATTCTGTGATCCTTTGTGAAAAATCCGATCACCTTGGCGGCCGTATGCTGGAAGCGTCTGCTCTTTATGCCAAAGATTATCACCGCCGGTATCTGGACTGGGATATCAAAACTACCCAAAACTGCGTTTCCGATATCCGGCTGAACACAGAAGTAACCAGAAACAGGAAGCTTTACGCTTCCTTGCTCCCGAAACCTATATCATCGGTGATGCCAATACCGTAGGCAATATCCGAACAGCCAATACCGATGCCTTTAACATTTGTGTAGAAATATAGCGGATCAAAAATACCGCAATCCCCTTGTATGAAATAAAAAAGCTTCCGGACAAAACCACTGTTTTGATTGCCCGAAAGCTTTTTTATTTTATTCTGTCTTTTTATCACGCAAAACTTCTTACATGCACTTGCTCCATCCGCAGCTCTTACAGATATTGCATCCGCCTTCAAAAACAAGCGGTTCCCCGCATTCCGGGCAGAGCATCTTCTCACTTGCCGGTTTGACTGCCTTTGGCTTGGGCGGCACATGACTGGAATGATCGTTGGCTTTTTCCAAAGCAAGCTCCTCCTGAACCTCTTTGTACATATCCAGCAGCGCGTTTCCTACCGCCATCGGGCAGCAGCTGCCCCGGCTTGTATCTTTATGGAGCGCCCGGCGCACCGTATAAGAAGGACAGGATCCTGTAGAATTCAGCTGATCGATGATGGTATAAATATCAATTCCCCCTCTGGCACTGATGGAGATCATTCTGGAAAGTCCGATCATAAAGTTGTTGCATCCGCCTGTGGAGCCTTTGCTCAAATATGTTTCCAGCAACGCTCCCGTATACGGATCAAACAGCGCGATACAATGAAGGCTTCCGCATCCGGTGATCAGTTTGCGCTTCTTGCCGATCACATCGTCGTTGATCTCTATGATATCGCCTCTGTTTAAGCCTTCTCCTGCAGATACCGCCTTTTTCTCCTTGCTGTCCTCGCTTGTAAGGATACCCAGACGTTTGCAGCCGTCCCGGAAAATCGTAATGCCTTTCAGACCTTTCTCATAGGCATACAGATACAGCCGTTCGGTCTCCTCTACGGTAAAGTGATTTGGCACATTCACCGTGGAACTGATAGACGCGTCGATATGCTCCTGCCATACAGCCTGCATGTCGATCCGCTGGGGATAATCCAGTGTCATGGCTGTTACGAAATAGCCCGGCAGCTGGCTGTCATCTGTCAGATTGTTGTCTTTCATATAGTTTTCCACGATCTTGGTATAAACTTTATAATACACATCCGAACCGTACAAAGACTCGGTTTTTCTTTCATAATAGTTGGCAAATACCGGTTCGATACCGCCGGAAATGCCCAGCATGGTAGAAAGTGTGCCTGTAGGCGCGATGGTCAGCAGCTGGGAATTGTGCAGACCGTATTTTTTCACCAGTTCCTGGGTTGCCTGTGAAGTATTTTTCAGGAAAAACGGCGTTGTCATAACGCTTTCCATATCGTACTCTTCGTATGCGCCGCTGTCTTTTGCCAACATAGCTGACTGAGCGATCGCCGTATCCGCCATGGCAAATCCCACTTCATCGCACAGCTCTACCGCATCCGCTTCCCCGTATGTCAGTCCCATTTTGATCAGCATATCCGCCAGTCCCATAATTCCAAGACCGATCTGGCGCCACTTTCTCACGCTTTCCTGCTGTTCTTTCAGAGGATGCAGCGGCAGTCCCTCATCCAGCACTTCATTTAAAGCGATCACGCTTTCCCGGACGCACTGTTTGAAGCCGTCAAAATCAAAAGCAGCGTTTTCTGTAAAGGGATCTGACACAAACTCCGCCAGGTTAATGCTTCCCAGCAGACAGCTTCCTCCTGCCGGAAGCGGTTCTTCCGCACAGGGATTTACCCCTGCGTAAGAAAAGTTTTCCGTATTGCTCAGCAGATTCCAGCTTTTTACCCGATCCCAGAAAAGAGCGCCCGGCTCCGCATAATCCCAGTTTGTTTCCGCGATCCGATGGAACAGCTCTCTCGCCTTTACATGACGTTCAATAACTTCTCCTGTAGCTTTTCTTGTAAAATGCAGCAGGAAATCTTCATTATTTTTTACCGCTTCCATAAATTCATTGGAAATACGCACGGAAATATTGGCCTTTGTTACTTTAGTCAGATCTGTTTTCAGATTGATAAAATCCTCTACATCCGGATGAGAACAGTCAATGGAGATCATCAGTGCTCCCCGTCTGCCGTTCTGTCCGATCAATTCCGTGGTCAGGGAATACAGATCCATAAAAGAAACTGCTCCGCTTGTTTCTTTGGCTGCATTGTTGATCTTTGCCCCTTTTGGCGCCAGGTTGGAAATATCAATGCCGCAGCCGCCCCCGTAACTGTATGTTCTGGCCAGATTTCTGGCGCAGTCGAAAATACTCTCGATTTCGTCTTCCGGGGGCGCTACCACATAGCAGTTGGACAATGTGATCTTGCGTGCTTCATATTCCAGTCCGCGGTTTGACAAAATTCTTCCTCCGAAAAGGAATTTTTTTTCTTTAATATATTTCCCGATTTTTTCATTTCCGGCACTGATCCTGCCCAGCCACTGATCGAATGTCTCGTTTTCATAACAGTATTTGCGCTTCCAGATATCTATGCCCAGCTGATTGTCGGCTCCCAGCCACTGTTCCAGTTCCATACTTCTATCTCCTTTGTTGTAATCTTTTCCTGTTTTCCCTGCTGTCCCGCGCTGTACCCATGCGGATCCCGAGCAGAGAAAATCCTGAGCGAATGCTCAGGATGTTACTATATTTTGAATCTATTTAAGATTTTAGCACAATATATAGTGCATTTCAAGGACAGCGTACTTTTCAGCATATCTCACAAAATTTTCTTTTTTATGCTTCTTTTCTTCTCACTGCCTCTGAAACACCCGGCCTTTTATTTCCGGCATATTACACAAAGCATCTGGGGACCGTCCCTGTGGATCTGGATCTGTGTAAATCCGCAGTCCCGCAAAAGTGTCTCCAGCTCATCCGGCCGGTAGATATACATAAAGTGATCGATCTTGGGCCAGTCGATCCCTTCCGGATCACAGGCCTCATTGATGATCGCGAACATCCCGCCCTGCTTCAGCACCCGGCGGATCTGTGAAAAAGCGGTTTTGATATCCGGCCAGAAATAAACGGTCTCCATGGCCGTGATCAGATCAAAGGTCCCTTCTTCAAAGGGAAGGTCCGCTGCATCCGCCTGCTGTACATGGCAGCGTGTTCCTATATACGCGCTGTTCATCTGCATGGTCTGGGCCACGCTTACCGGTGAATAATCCACCCCGTCTATTACGCTGCCTTCTGACAGTTTCAGCATTTCCGCTATGGTGGCTCCGCCGCCGCATCCCACATCCAGGATCCGCATATTTTTCCTCCATGGGATCAGAGGAAGCCCGAATTTTCTCAACGGCTCATGGTTTTTGTTCATGCGCTCCAGCATCTGCTCTCCGATCTTTCCTTCCGGCCGCGCCGGATTTTCTCTTTTTTCACTCATCCTGTTCACCCATACAGATCTTTTTGGATCCGTATTCTCCTTTCCTGCTTTTTTCTATTTTGGCTTTATCAGACGCCGAAAAACTCCGGTTCTTTCCGTTCCGTATACATGGCCTCCAGCTCCGACTTGTGATACAGATATCCCGCATCCTCATAATACCTTGCTCCTTTGGGGCATTTTTTGATGCAGGCTCCGCATTTGATACAGATCCCCGTATATTCCCGCACATTTTCTTTTGGGATAGATCCCATGGGGCATACTTCAGCGCAGATTCCGCATCCGTCGCAGGTATTGCGGATCTTGGGCTTTACTTTCCGAATATCGATCCCGTTTCCGTACCGGTCTTTCGGCTGATAATAATACCGATATGGGATCTGCCCCTTTACCGGCACCATCTCCATATCCCTGCCGAATCCCTTTTGATATCGTCCGGCTGTCTGCTTTCCAAAGCTCCTCGCCATTTGAATATCCCCGCTGTCCGGTCTGCCTGCTGCCAGCTCAGCGGAAAACGAATGTTCTCCGATAAAGGCCGCGGCAGTAATCGTATGAAATCCGTCCGCCTCCAGAATATCCCGCAGTTCGATCAGCGCGTCATCGTAATCCCTGTTTCCGTACAGGACCACAGGCACCGCTGCCCCTGCGCCTTTGATATGCTTCAGATAAGGCAGCAATACATTCGGCACTCTTCCCGCAATGACCGGTGTTCCAAATACCGTAATATCATCCTCCTCAAATGCCGGGTATCCTTCTCTGGCCGGCACAAGCGTAAAATCGTATTCCCGGTACGATCTTTGCAGTTCCCCTGCAAGGGCTTCCCCGATCGCTCTCACAGTCTTTTTCGTAGTACCCGTTGCGCTGAAAAACATTCCGTATACACATGCCATTGTTTTTTGCCCCCTCTCATATGGTATCCATTATAATCATAAATACCCGCCTTGACAACCGCGGCCCCCTTCCCTTTTTCCTATCAAAAAACGGCCGAAACATTTTATCCGTTTCAGCCGTTTTTGGTTCAAAAGCAAAAGTTACATATTTTATTTTTCCTTTCCCGTATCCTTAAGCCGGCAGCACCAGACTTGCAAAATTAAACAGATCTCCCAAAGAGGAGGTAAGCGGCTCGGACACGAACATAGTCTTGGCGTTTTCCGCTATACGGTTCCGCTTTTCTTCAGACCGGGTCATCCGGTACAGATCCGCCGTATTTTTGGCGTCCCACAATGCGTCATGCCGTCTCCCGGTAAATGGGATCTTGGCATACAAAAGCGCCATATCCAAAGAGACCTGTTTTTTTTCTTTCACGATATCGGAAAATTCTTTCTGAAAATCGTACCAGTCCCCCATCAGACATTCCAGCTTCGGCTCCGCTTCCGGCTCTTTCAGCTGCAGCTCGCTGCTGAACTGCTGGTAGTCGCTTTCGCTCCAGGCGATCACAGTAAAAGCGTCCTGACATCCCGCGCACCATCCGGCGAATTTTTCAAATGCCGTTTTAAAAGTATCCGCGCCTGCCAGCATGTCTGTAGTAATACCTGTCAGGTTGGCAAAATACGGAGCTATCTGCGGATTGTACTCCGGTTTCACGAGACTTTTATAAGCGTCGATCTCCTGCCAGTCATCATCCAGCATTACCGCGCCGATCTCTATGATCTCCTGCTGGCAAATCTCTCTGACCTGTTTCATTTTCTTTGGAAGCGGATTCATTTCAAAGTCAACAACAACATATTTCATCATTTACCCTCCCTGTATGCAGTTTCATTCGGCTGCTTATCCACCGTTCCTGCATTTTAATCTCCCGCTTCTTTGATTTTCTTCATAAAAAAAGAATTTATTAAAATTTCGTGAAATGCCCCTGGGCAGACGCAGGCTTTGCCTGCCCGCGCCCTTTTGCAGATCCTGCTTTTTTATCTTTTTGAAATATAATCTTTCACCTGTTCCATGATCACGGCCAGATTCAGCACATCCCGCATCACGTCTCCTGTTTCCAGTGAATGATTGCCCTCCTTTGTCAGGTACAGCGGCAGCTTTAGCGCTTCGCATTGCTCAGATACCAGGTCGGTGCGGGCCCAGTTGTCTTTGGTCCCGTGAAATACAATCCCGCATCCTTTCTGTCTGATATAGGAAAACGTTTCATTTACCGGAGTAAAAAATACATTTCCCCCTCTGATCTGATATGTTTCAGCGCAGGCTGCCGCCACCATTGTACCAATACTCTTTGCAATAAATAAGACCTCGTCATATTGTCGGATCCCGGCTGCATCCAGCTGTTTTTGCGTATGGGCCAACGCCGTCTGAAAAGCCAGAGTCATTTTTTCAGGATCTCCTTTTACGCCTTTTGGAAGCGCTCCGTACTCTGCCTCCAAAATCTCATATCCATATGCCGCGGCCAGTTTTTTGCTGTAATACAGCAGCGGCTTGTCCGTATGATATCCGACTCCCGGAAAAATCACAGCCAGTTTCATATTTCTTTGCTTCCTCTCTTCCTTTTTTACTCCCGCTTTTATTTGCATCCGGTTATTCCGTCTCATAGGGCCATGTGTTGATGCCGCCGAACTCCATCACATTGGTATATCCCAGATTTGCCAGTTTTTCGGCTGCCTGCTTGCTCCTGTTTCCGCTGCGGCAATACACCAAGATCAGCTGTTCTTTATCCGGCAGTTCTTCCGGCATCGTATCCTGAATGGACTCATTAGGCACACAGACCGCTCCCGGTATATGGGCTTCCTCGTATTCCGCCTCGGTACGGACATCCAGCACCAGAGCATCTTCCCTGGTATCCATAAGCTCCTTGGCTTCTTCCTGAGAGATCTGCTCATATCCGCTCTCCTGTACCTGCCCATTCTGCCCCGACCTGGTATCTGCGCAGGCCGCCGGCAAAAGGAGCAGCAGACACAGCAGACATACCATTGCTTTTCTTTTCATAGATCGTCCTCCTGTTGATTTTTTATTTCTTTGGCCATGCCGAGCTGCACGATCTCATACCGCTGTCATTCCCGGTCTGCCGGCACTCCTATGACCAGTGCGAAAATTTCCAAATCTTCCGTATCTGAAGCGTTTTCTACCGCATGTTTTTGTCCGCTCAAACAAACCGCCACATCTCCGGCTTTTAAAAGCACTTCTTTCCCCTGATCCGTATACTTTGCGGTCCCGGCCAGAATCGTCATGATCTCCTCTTCCTGTTCATGCACATGCGCTCCGATCGATACGCCGGGCTTTAAAATCAGCCGAGTCACTACTTTGGCATCACTTTCATACTCGCCCGGTACTACAGACGGGATCCGCTCCACCGTTCCCTTTCCACCTTTCATCTCATGGAGCATTACATGCTCAATTTCTTCATATCTTTTGATCATAATCCTGTCTCCTTTGCGATTTTTAATTGCAGGTATTAAAACACCTCCCTAAGTGCTCCTATTACACCATATCCACTAGGCTCATCTTTCGCTTTCTCTCTGATTCGCCAAGGGGATAGGTATAACTCCCACTAAGCTCGAAAACACCTCGCTAAGTGCTCCTATTATACCACGGATTGCAGTTTCTTCGGGGGCTTTTTCTTTTTTAGGTTCAAAAAACAAGGGCCGCTGCCCCACAGATGAGAGATCATCTGTGGGGCAGCGGTCCCCTTTGTATGCATGACCCTGTTCTATTATGCGGTACTCTCGTCTTTATATCAGGGATATGGTCTCCCTGGGGACGAGATCTATTCCGCATAGTTCACAGTTACACTATTCTCCTTCAGTGTGTCATCGCCGTTATGCTTTTGTCCGTTTTCTTCCTCGTATTCTCCCGGTTCAGAAGTATCGAAAGCTATTTTCACTTCTACCGGAGAGCTGTTGGATATCTCATGCTCAATCCGGGCATCTTGCGCAGACTGTTCTACATAGATGGCTTTTCCGCAGCCCGGTAAAATATAAGGCAGATTATTCAATCCTTCATCCGGCAGTATGGTTCCGTTCACGGTTTCTTCGCCAATATGGCAGTATTCATGGAAGCCCTTACAGATCATCTCACTGTTATTCTGGAAATAAACCATGGCACCGATTTTCGTATCCATCTGATATGCGGTAAAGTTTTTCCCTTCGTATGACAGATCCGCCACCATCTTTCCATACAGCTGCGCAAGGGCTTCCTCGCTGTAATTATCAGACAGGAGTTCCGATGTTTCCATGGTCTCCTCACTGTCTTTTCCTACAGCATATGCGTACATCAGCGATATTTTTTCCATCGGCGTCCTGCTGGCCGGCTCGTTTAAGGCATCCAGCATCTTCCAGTACCCTTCCGCGGTGTAATCCGCCGCAATCACCTTCGATTCGCCCGGCTGCAGTTCCGTGCCATCTCCCGGTCTGGACACTGTAAATCCGTTAATGGCAATACTTTCCATTTTAAACCGGGCGCTCTTGTTATCGGTATTGTTATTGCGCACCCAAAGCCAGAAGTGTTCCGCATCTACAGCTACCAGACGGACCGTAAATCCATTCTCGTCACACAGCGTCTTTGCCGGGAAACTTGAAAACTGCCCGTTAGGATCCTGAAGATACTCATATTCCTGCTCAATATCCACATCCGCTTCTGTCAACGTTTTATTTCTTGTTACTGTTGTACTGTCGGCCAGATCATGTTCCCCCAGATTTCCCGTATCCTCCGCCAGATCAATCCCTCTGATTTCCCTGGTATTGTCAACACTTCGGATTATACAGGTATTGGATCCATCCGGATTATTCATGAAAATATAGCCGCCGGAGATTACCGGTCCCCCTGTTATTACTCCCGAAGTCCCCCGTTCTCCCACAGATTCCACCTCATCCCAGCGTCCGTTCTCCGATTTGTATGTAAGCAGTACATGCTCATCAACAGCAGATAAGTCATCCTCTCCAACCCGGCAGTCCGTTCCGTCAGGCAACACTACTCTGTATGTTCCGTCATCTCCATGATATATCACATACTGTCCGGTAGTTTTTATTTCATACACATTATGGGTATCTACCTGCACAGGCGTATATAACGGTTTCCCCTGGGGATCTATAAGAGTAATATATAAATTTTCATAGCCTTCCAGTGCTACAAGAGCATATCCATCTTTGAAATAGCCAAATTTGATTTTGGAACCTGCATTTTCATTAAAAAATGCTTCCGCATCTTCCGGGCTGTTATTATCATCGGACATAACGGCGTCCTTCCAGAAATCCCATGACCGAATCTCATCAGTCCATGACACCGTTTTTCCCTCTGTGTCATAGTATAGGTAACTTTCGGAATTGTCCGCATCCGGAAGGCTGAAAATTCCGCTGTCAAAGCGGATTTCATTCAGTCGCTCCAGATGCTCTACATTCAGTGTTACCGGATCCTCCGTTATATTCAGCTGCCCTGTATTTTCCTTCAACATATCCGTAGTGATACGGTATAAGTCCACCTTGCCGTGCATATCATTTTTTTCCCCGGCACGTATTGAGGCTGTGTTTTCAAAATATGCATAGGTTTCTCCACCTGAGAACTTATCAACGGGCATATAATAACCGTCTGGATTTGACTGACTGGTATTTTCCCGGGCATTGTAAAAATATCGCTCATCCGGACCGTTGCAAAAAAAGATATCTTCTCCCAGTGAAATACTCGGCAAATCCTGATCCTGCAGATAGTCTTCTCCCGGAGTTATATTTTTTCCGCTGACATCCAGTTTCTGCACGCCGGCTTCCCCGGTTGCTTTTCGCTGCACTTTTACCAATATATAGTCCGTTCCGGTTCCTATCCATTCCGTGGTATCATATTCTGTTTTTGTCTCTTTTCCGTCTGGATCTATAAAACAAATGTTGCCGGATTTTCCTGCCGTATAAACGCCGTAATTTTTTCCATCTTTGTTCAGAGTATCAAAAGTATGGATCCCCCCTGGCACAGCGATCTGATAAATGATCTTTCCCTCCGTATCGATCATAGCCAAATACATTACGCCGTCTGAAGAATAAGTGACCCAGGCCCGGTCATTGGAAAACGGCGATACGACATCTGTGATTCCGTATTTCCCTTCAATAATCTCCGGTTCACCCGTATTTTTGCTTTCGACTTCCGAGATACTGCCGGTTTCTGACACATTTTTCATTTCTTTTTTTCCGCAGCCGGCAAACAAAAGGACCGCCATGGACAATATCACACCCATGGCAATGATTTTTTTCAGTTTCATAAATGCATCCCCTTTTCATACAGTTTTTTCAGTTGTTCCGATACCGGAGCCATTATAGACCACAGCCGTTATTGGTTGCATATAGGGTTATATCTCTCCTATCCCGGTGAATCTTCACTTTCTGTCCAAACAATCTTATCGTTTCTTTTGGTTTCCGTTTTATCTTTGAAAAGAACAGATTTTGCTGACTAACATTATACTTAACACATTATGTATAGTCAATATATTAAGTATGATCGTGTGCAAAAAAAGAAACGGGGGATTCCGGCAGATACCACCCTACATTCACAGACACATCCGAATCCTTTTTCACAGCTTATGATCTGCCGGACATTCCATTTAAAACCATAGCCGCGGCCGCCAGGATCACCAGAAAAGTAAGATTCCAGACCGTAAAGACTTTAAGGAAAGCCCTCTTTTTCTCCGGATACGCTCTTGTATAGGACTGAAAAGATATCAGACTGGCCAAAGAAGCGATCAGGGTTCCCAGACCGCCCAGGTTCACTGCCGTCAAAAGAGCCGCGAAATTGTCCGTAAATCCGGACAGCAGGATTGCTGCCGGCACATTGCTGATCACCTGGCTGGTCAGTATGCCCGCCCAAAGCTCTCTGCCGTCCACAAGGGAAAACAGCAGACCGCTGATCCCGGGCATCCGCTTTACATTTCCGATAAATACAAAAAAGCAAAGGAATGTCAGCAGCAGGAAATAGTCCACAGAAGCATACAGCCGTCTGTTTATAAACAGCACAGCCGCCCCCACGCAGATCAGCACCGGCAGAAACGGCAAGATACGAAATACTACCAAAAGGCAGAGCAAAAGCAGGCACAAATAAGGCAGCACCGCGGTCATCCGTTTTCCCTCCGGCTCCTTGGTCTGGCTGATCTCTTCTGCCGTATCGGCCAAAGGCTCGTTTTTCTGGATCAAAAGCACTGCAAGCAGAAGGATCAACGACAGTCCCGCATAAGGAATAACCGCAAAAACAAACTGGGACGTACTCAGTCCGGAAGCTGAATACAAATACAGGTTCTGGGGATTTCCGATGGGAGTTGCCATACTTCCCAGGTTTGCGGCGATCGTCTCCAAAACGATCAGTTTCAGCACCTTGTCTTCCATTTTTACCATGCGAAATACCAGGACCGTAAAGGGCACAAATGTGATCAGGGTCACATCATTGGTAATGACCATGCTGCAAAAAAAGCAGAGCAGCACCAAAAATACGGACATCCGCCGCAGGCTGTCCGCCCGTTTCAAAAGGGTCTGTCCAAGCAGTGAAAACACGCCCAGAGACTGAAAGCCCGCCACGATGATCATCAGGCAGAACAAAAGCGCCAGCGTCCGGTAATCCGGATAAGACAGATAGGCTCTGTCCGGCCGGACAGCCAGGGCAGAAAGGACCGCCAGCAAAAAGGATATGCAAAATACCGTTTCCCTTCGGAAAAATGTTTTGATCTTTTCCATTTTTATACTCCATTCCGCCGCTTTTTCAAGCGGCACAAACTGATCTTCAAACAAACAGCCTCATTATACTCCCTGCCTTTTCCCGAAGCAAGAAAAAAAGAGGCCGAAACCTCTTTCTTTTCATTCCTGCTTTTGATCTGCCTTTTCCCGGCGCAGTTTGTCAAAGAGCATGTCCAATTTTTCCTGCTGTTCCTGCCAGGTATCTGCTTCCATCAAAGGCAGCAGCTCCGCCAGCGGCGTGATCCGGCGTCCCGGAACCGTCTGGTTATATACGCTTTGCAGCGGTTCGTCCCTTCCGCATTTTCCGTATAAAATACACATCCCGCTGATCGCATCCTCCGGTCTGACGGTACTGGTGGAAAACAGATATTTAAAAGCCAGCTCTTTTACGTAAAACTTTTTTACATTTGCGCAGCTGCTGAATTTTGCGTCCAGGATCAGATATCGATCTCCGTTTTCGCTTTCCATCTTCAGCAGATAATCCGGCGTATAGTAACAGCTGCCCGGTTCCCCGGTATCCCCGTGGTCGTCAGAAAGCAGTATGGAATTATTCCGGTACAGCCCTATGCCGTTTACTTCCCGCCGATCGGTATCGTAGAGCACCGGCTGATAATACAAGGTGATCCGCTCCTGTCCTTTGCCGTAGACAAATGTATTGGGGATCCTTGTATTTTTGTATTTCCACTTTTCCGGCACCGGATATTCGCATTTCTTTTCCTCCGCCAGAACATATCCTCTGCTTTCCAGATACCTGCCTAATTTGATCAGCAGATAACTTTCATATAAAGATGAGATATCCGCCAGGGAAAACAGAAAACTTTCATTTTCAAAATCATAGATTCCAAAATGAAACCACTGATGCATGCGCGCAAACATCCTGTTATATCCGGGCACAAGCATAAAAACCGGCGTTGCCTTTGGCGGCGCAGCCAGAGGCCTTCCGGGCATCTGATAGATTTTACTGTACATTTCATAAAGCCGGATCAGCCGCTTGTGCAAAGCGGAAAGCTTTTTTCGTCCTTCTTCCAGCATTTTTCCCGTCTGAGCGGTAATAAAAAATGAAGAATCTATATATTCCGTATCATAAATTTTTTTGCCGGGGATCCCCTCCAGCAGTTTTTCGCAGTGCTGCTTCATTTCCTCAATGCCGCCCAGCACTGTTTTTAAAAAGTCCAGCAGCACCCGGTTTTCATAAATATCATATGCGTATACATTCTGTTCCGTCAGTGTTTTCCGGGGCTGATACATACAGTTTCCTATGGAAATCCCCCGGCTGCTGTTGACCTGTCTGAGCTCTTCCGGGTGAGAAACAATATATGCCAATGTGGCAGGGGTGATCGTCTGGATCCGTTCCAGATCCTCCACGGCAGCTGCTTTTTTTGTATGAAATCTGCTGTTTACTTTAAAATAGCCGTAACTGCTTTCATAGGCCTGCGCGATCTGCTCCCCAAGGATCAGCGCCGCCTCAAAGGTCCTGCGTCCGTTTTCCTTCAGATCCGCCAGACAGCGGGGCTTCGGCAGCCCGTTAAACAAATAATCTTCTCTGTTTTCATACACATAACGGACCATTTTCCGAACAGCCTCATGCAGACTGTCCTCCCGGACCAGGACCGGCAGATGTTCGGAAAAAAGATGCAGCTGACTCTCATCTTCCAGTTCCAGCATAAGTTCCAGATCCACGTACCCGTAACAGTCCAAAAACAGCATACCTTCCACTCTGGTGCTTCCAAAACAGATCCTGCCCTCCTGAAATACCGCCGGTCTGTACACATCATTCACAAACACCGCAGCGTTTTGCACCCGTGGGACCTCATCCCCCATCAGTAAAAACTCATAGGTCAGATCCGAATATACAGCCGGATCCTTTGTCAGGGGGGCATCCCTGTCCGGATCACAGGCCGCTTTTTGTTCCGCCAGACAGATGGTCACAGGCTGTTTCCCGTAAGGCTTTAATTTGAGAGACCAAACGGCCATTGTTCTTCCTCCTATGCAAAAAACTGATAATATTTCATCTGCTGATTGCCTCTGCGGATCATATCCTCCAGGATTTCCGCGCACAGATCCAGGCTGTCTCTCCCGCCTTCACCTGCGTCAACATCCCGGCCCTTTCCTTTACAGATATCCAGCAGGCCCGTGAGCACCTGTTCAAAGGCCTCGCCGTTTCCCGCGATCTTTGGCAGGATCCGCTGCGCGATGGCATAGTCCAGCGCGATCATTCCAGGACTTCTTCCCAGCTTATCTTGTTCAAAGCTTTTGGACGCGGCAGCCCAGTATCTGCGGACAGCCAGGTCGCTCCTTGGACTGACCGGGAAATCCTGTTCTTCCAGATAAGCGGTCACTTCTTTGTATCGTTCCTGTACGGCTTCCGATAATACCCAGGCCTCCCGTTCCGGGATAAACGCGTTTTTCAGACTGTCCCAGGTGATCTGCTCTACCATCTCATCCGGTATCTCTTTTCCCATAACAGCCGGGCCCGTCTGTCTGGGCAGTGTGATGACCCATGCCCGGTCAATGAGCCGGGGCGACATAGTCTCCGTTGTGTGATCGTTGTTGATGGTCGCGCAAAAATGCAGCGTCTCCGGAATCTTGAACACATAATTTTCTCCCAGATTCACCGTGCTCTGGTCTCCGAGATCATCGCATATGTTCATAAAATCCGACCAGTAGTATTCCATCGGGCTTAAATTGGCCTCATCCAGCAGGATCAGCAGTGGAAATCTGCTTATATGCTTCCTTTTTTCCGTATCCAGCTGATGGAGCGCATCATAAATCCTGCGGTTGCTCTTGTCAAATGTTTTGGAAAGCGGATTGTAATACCCGATCAGATCCCGCTTGGACGTCCAGCCCCGTTCCACCGATATCGGTATGTATCTGGATGCGTTTTCCCCGAACGGACTGGCATCCGCCCCTATATCCGCAAATTTATCCAGCCCCAGCACCTGACCGAAAATATTGCAGATCGAAGTCTTGCCGCATCCGGGTTTCCCGTAAAAAACAGTCAGAAAACTCTGCGTCAGGCAGATGGCAATATTAATGATCGTATTTCTGTCGTAATCCGGCCGGGCGATCCCGACTGTGCCGCAAAGGTATCCGATCAGCTCCTGGGGCGTCTTATACGCTCCTTTTGTCTTGTTCACCATTTCCACAATACGCTCATGCTCCTGCACCGCCTGTTCGCCTTCCCATTTTGCGGCGGCGTTCAGCATTTTGCTGGACATAAAACCGTCAAATACAAGATCCACCATTTTTTCATAAGGATTGTTGATCATCTTTACAAATCCCGTCTCCAGATCCCGTGTCTCGGTCTTTAAATGCTCCCTGTGGCTTTCCAGATCCTCCACTTCTCTTTGCATATCTCTTCGCTTTTTCTGCAGCTGGGCGAGATCTTCCCCTACTTCCAGAAATGCTTTCATCTGCTCCATGCGTTTTCGCAGATCTTCGTATTCTTCTTTTTCCGGCCGCTCCCGATATCCGTTCGTTTCTTCTGCCCGAGGCTTCGTTTGCAGCGGCACCCTGTCCTGCCCGTCATCCTTTGCCTGCGTTTCGTCTCCCCGGACATCCAGCCGGATCTGCTTTGCGTTCTTTTGCAATTTTATCAGATCCCAGACCGTGCCGTCTTTTCCCGGATCTTTCAGACTGACCCGATGCAGATCATTCTCTTTATAACCGGCCACCTGATATCCGTTTTCCGAAATCCCCGGTCTGACGCACCAGGAAGCCGTCTTCTCATGAAAAACAGCCGGATAAGGGCCCGCCCAGAACTGATCCCCCGCTTCCACCAAAACCTGATCCCCCGGTCTGATATCTGCCAATCCGATGTCCACCATATCCTCTTTATAAAAGTCCCCATGCACATCTTCTTTTTTTACGGCATAGTAGATCCCCTCGCTGGCAAGACTGCGGATCTTTCCGGCCTCCAGCATATCCACAGCCTGCACTTTATAGGCAGTGGCCATGTTTCGATATCCGTTGGCTTTCACATTATCCGTCAGATCATCCGCTGTAAACGCAAAAACAACAAGTATATGATCCCGGAATGAAGTCCGCATTTTTTCCTGATCCTTTTTCCAATCATAAAAAAAATTCAAATTGTGATTTTCAGAGGCCGGCAGCAGATCCTCCTGCTCCCTTTTGGACAGGTTATGGATCTGCCCGTTTCTGATCTCCCCGATGGGAGTATAATCATAAAACACCGCCGGGCTCATTTCCGGCTTTTTCCCTACTTTTCTCTGTTCCACATATCCTATGTAAATGCCCATATCCAGTCCCTCTTTTCTGATCCGGTTATTTTGATCCGATCTGTATGATAAGATCCTTTGTACTATCATATCATACAATAGCAGCACATTCTGCCGCGAATGCTATTTTTTGTATAACATATATCTATCTTGGCTCATTGCATATCATCCTGATATCGTTATTCAGCTGACTGTTTCGTTTATACCGATTCCAAAGACGTTTTATTACATCTTTATAATAATTCAGATCACTTTTCAGATAATCCGATGGAGCCAGCGTCCGCTGTTCCTCCTCCGCTTTGTACAGCGCGCTTTCAAAACAATATCCCAAGACTTCATCTCCGATTATGGAGAAAATTTCCATAAAAATCTCTTCTTCATCCGGCAGGTTTGCGAAGATCAGCTTTTCCATATCTCCCATACCCCTGATTACAATTTTCAGTTCATCCGTATTATTCAGCATACCGGCTATTGTCTCATATGTAAAAACACCATAATGAATCTTACAAAGAAACGTAACACATGCGAACTGAAATGTCCTGCCGTTTTTCATCATGGGCAAAACCGTTTTCTCATCATAACCGCTGTCCTTAATGTAAGTTTTGACAAATTTATCATAATAATATGAGATTTTTAAAAGATCGGCAATTACTCCTGCTTTTGCCTCGGAGCCAAAAATAGAATAATAATATTCATCGTTATACATTCTCTGAGAATTGCTCCGCGCAGATCCCGGCATCTACAAAACCGCGGCAAGCCCCAGTTTTCCCACCTGTTCTATTGTTGCGGTCTGAAACGGCTGGGAGTACTGTTTCGGAGTCTTATCCCCTTTTTTGGTAATATAATACACATGATATCGTTTCAGCTGATCTTTCAGCTCTATCTGTTCCGGTGTATTGGCTTTCAAATCAGCTTTTTTTATTGGTTTTTGAGAATTGGTCGCCTCCGCAATCCCCAAAGCGAATCTATTCTTTATCTGGCTTGTAGTGCCTTCCGATTTGATAACCTTGCACTGCAAATAAAAGTCTTTTTCAATATCAATCGTTCCGATACGATTCGTTGTCTGTCCCCCATTTACAATAGAAAAATTCCAGAGCTTTATCTCTTTTCCGTCAATTTTATAATCATCACAAATGATCACAATACCATTATTTTTGTACCAGAAATTTTCCGGTTCATTATGTATGGTTTCTTCTATACCCATATCTACAGCCTTTTGTCTGACATAATACCGCAAGTTCATTCCAAGAAGACCATTTCTTCTTCTGTTTTGAAGATCCTGCAATGATAAGGCTGATATGTTCACAATGATCGAATCTTTGTATTTCAAATAATTGTCTGTATCATCGATTGTGATCTTATCATAATCCACACATAGTTTTCCATTATCACACAGCTCTATCTGCGCCTCAATATCAGAGCGAAAATTCAGCTCCAGATCATATTTTTCAAAATAGCTGCCCATGGATTTAGCCAATTTATTCTGTTCGCGCTTATTTTTAGGTTGATAAGACGTAAAAAATACAATCCGGATGCTTCCATTACCCTCCATTTGACTGGAAGCGTTTCTATATGCGGAAACAACCTTTTCATTAAATTCCGAAATTTTATTATTTTGAAGTTTTTTTAATGTCTCATTGATTTTGTATAATTCCCCGGCAACATGGTCCGCTCCCAGCTCCGTGCTTTCGTAAAACTTACTTTGTACAACGATCATATCATTGCTCTCACTGGTCGGATCATTAAAAATCGCATCTATTCCCCCGTCCTTTGCGCCGTCTGTTAATTATTCTTCCACTGCATCCTGGTCAAATGCGGTTCCCGCCTCACTAAAGAAAAAATACTTTATACACAGCATAGTAAAAATATGATAATTTTGATAATTCCTATATACCGGATACTTTTCTCTAAATCTTTCAATGTGATACTCAAAAAACCCTTGGCTCATTCGTTTGCCTCCTCTTTTGTACTGCTATTTATAATATACTAATTATGTATTATATTCCTCATTTTGGCAAGATCCACAACCATTCCATTTCCGCAAGGTTTCCATTTGACTATGTTCTACAAAAATCATGTTTTAGGAGACTCATTTATTTACCTGGATATTTAAGAATTGCTGCCCGCAGCAGACGTCTTATCTTCCGGCCGGATATTCTTGTATAGATTTTCTGCTCGATTCCCTTAAATGATATTTTAAATGGATAGTTCTATTTCAAACAAAAAAACTTACCGACTTTCCCGTTCGTTCTGAAAATCAGTAAGTTTTTTATTATTGATGCAATGCTTTTCTCAATAGGCAAAATGGAATGCCGGCAATTATATTTTGCCCCTGATACTTTTCCTTGATCTTGTCAGTGAAACTATATACGCTATATGCTACCTGCATCGTAAATTCACAATTGGGATATTTAAATGCAAAGTTTCTCTTATTGTTTAAAAATTGGGGGATTTTCTATCAACACCTTCAAAGACACCATAGTTTTGTTCAATAAGGGGGGGGGGCTGCTACATACATAGCAATATGCTTTTTCTCTGCAGCAATCTTACCTGTTTCTACAATTCTTCTTAATGAAGAAGTTATGATCATATCCATATCATCCGGCAATATATCGACTCATTCTTTCAAATGCGATACAGGATCACAAAAAGTGGATATCCTCCTCTAATGGCAGCTCATAAGAGATCAGTTCGCTTCCGTCTATGTTTTGTTTTCTCATATCTACTGCCTGTATCCTGTGATTGTCATAGGTCTTAAAATAGTAAACGCCGCTGCATGCGTTGACGCAGCATGAGTAGGTCGTGATGTCCTCCCGACCCTCTTCAGTGAGAACCATGCCCCGCACCATAGCCACACTGTCCAGGATATGGAAAAACTGGGACACATTTGTCTCCTCCCTTCGGGGTGCTCTGGAATTCCATTTCAAAAAAGCGGCCCGCACAAATCTGGAGGCCGGAGAGGCATCTCCCGGAAGTCCGATCGCTCCCATACCCTGCCCGAAAGGCTCCATGTCCACGCCAGCGCCAAACCGATTCTTCGCAGCTTGGGCCGTCAGGTTCAGATACTGCCGCATATTCATAAGATGAAAGGGAAACGGTGGATTGTTTGTCAGTACTCCAAAAGGATTTTTATAAAGCTGCACTCCCTCCTTCACCGGCTCAACTACCCATGCCTCTTCCCGGTCCGCCAGCATAAAATGCAAAGGGGCCAAAGGCACTTCCGGCGAAAAAGGAATCCCCGCCAAATCCGTCTGCTCCAGATATCTCACAGCCTCCTTTACCGATGCGCATTGTCCCAGTATCCAGGGAATCACCTCGTAAGGCGTTACCTGATATTTCTTTTTTCCATCCACAGGATAGCATGCATTTCCCGGGAAATTCAGTCCGGCCATACAGAGCCCTTTCTCATTGACCGCCTCGGCATACATGGGGCTGTCCGCCATCACGGATGCCATACCGATCATGCTGTAATGCTGACGCAAAGGTTCCACTCTCTTAAACGTAAAGGGATAATTTCTCGGCGTTATGACTACCTGTTCTCCAAAAGAATACTCCAGATCCAGATTTCTTCCAAAATAAAAATCACCATTTTCGTATGTAATACAGGTACACATGTCCATTGCCTCCTTTTTTATTTTCAGTATCTGTCGCAGAGCGGCTTTCTATAACATTATCCTGCCACAAAATTATACTAATAATTCGCACTATGTAAGTTCAAGTTTTTTTCTATTATTTTCTATGATTTATACACTATCCCAATCCCTTTTCTATTGCACGTGCCAATGCCCGAAGTCTATTTACGGTTCTTTTTTCATTTTTCAATATATATGTTATGTTCTCTGCAGAAGATACTGTATTCACTGGATTTAATACACCTATATCGCTTTGCGACAAGGTTTCAAATACATCCAATAATTCTTCTAAGGATGGCGAAACATCGGTATTTCGCAGCAATAAGTACATATCACGGGCAGAAAGACTCCCCAACATATCTTGCTCCTTTTCAAACATGGAAACTACATATGCAATAATCTCCATCTCCCTCTGTCTGGCAGCTATAAGTTCTTTAAGACGTGAAAATCCATCAGGAACTTGAAAGATAAGCGCGATTTCTTGTAAGCTTAACCCCAATGAATCAGACATTCTTGCAATTTCAATTAATTCTGTATCCGTAATTAATGCAAACCCTTTCTTACTGGCATGATTTCGTATAGTATCGCCACTAAATCCCGGTCCAACAATTGCGACATAATCTGCATTATTTTTTTCTTTATGTGTATCTATTGCCACATCACTTATGTCACTATGCGATACGCTTCCGTTAGATTTTGACTTACCGTCTACTATCGCTATAATGCTTTTTCCTTCATTATCTTTCCAGCGTACAATTACATCTGTATCACCTGATCCACCAATTCGTTTTGCATGAAAGCCCATAAGCTTAAAGATATTGGCAATAGCTTCTTCAAATGCAACTCCAGAAGCTTTCCCTTCTGCACTAGGATCAAGTGAAGCTGTGTGTAATTGTTCAAAAATCTGCTCATTTTTATCTGTTAACGTGTCGGAAAAGTCTATACAGCTATTTTCTGCACTTATTTCTTCTGTTGTTTCACAAGCACTTTCTTCTAAGGGCAGTTCAGCAACAAAGCATTTGCCTAATGATGTAGATCTTAAATGCAAATATTGAGGTTCTTCCAAAAGTCCTGCTTCAAGTAAAAATCCTGCAATCCACCTAGCTTTTTCAGTATTTAATCCATATAATTTTGCCTGAGCATAAAGTTCATTTCGTACAGTATCATTTTCTGCCGCTTTAATCATTTCTCCTACAAAACGCATATGAGCATGAAGAATCCGCACAAAATCTAAATCATCACCTGTCTCACACCATGCTTTCGCTGCAGGTGTTGCAATATAAATATTCCGTCCAACTTCTTCTATAATCCCCGATGCTTTTAGAAAAGGAAGCATTGATTCAGCGCTACTCTTTTTAAGGTTGAACTCATTTTCAACAAATTGAAATAAATCGGCCCTAGAAACTCTCTCTAAAGCAAATTGAGTGAGTAGACGCAGATTATCAATTCGATTCGGGCTAGGAACCCAAATATTATATGTACTGCGTTTTTTATGCAGCTCAGGCATTTCCTCTAAACGCTGCAGTAATATTTCAATTTCATATGGTGGATCCGAAATTACTATATCATTTGTCATTGTTTCAAAAGAATCAATAATATCTGGGGATACAAGTCGCCAACTCTTAAGTGCATTGTAGCCTTCTTCTGTTACTTGCCACTTTCTATTCCCAATACCTTGAATTAATTCCAGAACTTCTAACCAATCCAATCTTTTTCTTGTATTACTACAATTAGCCCAATCCAGATGATAATTCTTACAAATCTTTGCATCGATTTCCTGAACAGTCCCCGGTTCTACTGCTAAAATTTCAAGGACTTCTCCAAACAGTCGAAACTTATTCTGTATGAGATCAGCTAAATGTCTTTTTGTCAAATCATTGCAAAATGCAAGACCAACATCCGTAAGATACAAGCTTCCTGCACAGTTACTTACAAGCCCAATACTTTTCAAAAAAGGTGCATAATCACGCCATAGTTTTGGTGTAGATATGCCTTGCAACTCTGGCTGGATATCAAGATCAGTTGCTTCTCCTAATCTGAGCAATTCTACTAATTGTTTTACCAACGAAAAATATTCCTGTTTTCCACCTGACAAATCAGGAATTGACCATGATTTTTTCCGCCATTCGCTCTTCTGAAATTGAATATCTGTTAAAGACATATTGATACCCCCATTGATTCTATCGCTTAAATTTTTCTTCATTATATGAAATTATAGCAACTGATTTATAAGTAATAATATGATACTTTGTAAGCGCCAAATATTAATGCGGTCAGATACAAAATTACCCCAGCCCTTTGCG
>CAKNLF010000015.1 GCA_930989305.1 uncultured Roseburia sp.
GGAAATCTTTCAGTTCCTGTTTTTCTTCCAAAGCGGATATCAGTTCACTGGCTTTCTGAGAATCGCTCAGCTCCGGGTATTTAAAAATATTTGTGGCACCGCTTGTATAAATCTCCAAATCTTCGTCTTCGGTGATCGCCTCTGCCACCGCGTCCAAAATATCGTTTACAATGTGGCTGTGAATGCCTGCCTGCTCTTTTAACTTTGTAATGGTGGCCAGATTGATCTGTTCCAGCATCAGCCCGTTCAGGCTTGTGTTCAGTAAAATGTTCAGCTTCAGCATCGCCTCATTGTCCAGCGGCTCTTCTACTGTGAGCATACGGTTTTTTACGATATTGTTGTCCAGCACTACCACTGCCAGTATCTGATGTTCATCTACGGCGGAAAGCTGTATGAATTTCACTTTTCCGCTGTATACGGAAGGAGCCGAGATCATTGTGGCGTAATTGGTGTTTGCCGCCAGAAGTTTTGCCACCTGTTTAAGGACTTCTTCCATTTTTTCGGTTTTTTCTATTACAAACCGTTTCATCTCCGTGACTTCTCTGTCACTTTCTTTTTTCAGATTATCTACATAAAACCGGTATCCTTTATCAGAAGGAACTCTTCCTGCGGATGTATGCGGCTGGATGATATATCCAAGCTCCTCCAGGTCTGACATTTCATTCCGGATCGTAGCGGAACTTAAGTTCAGATCCGAGTATTTGGAAATGGTCCTGGATCCCACCGGTTCTCCTGTCTGCAGATAGGTCTGGATGATCGCATTTAAAATTTTTGTTTTTCTTTCGTCTAATTCATTCATTCCTGACCTCCTGCTTTCTTTGTTAGCACTCGTTAAATTAGAGTGCTAATATGTTCTGTACATAATGTAGCACCATCAATTACCAATGTCAACACCAAAAATAAAATTTTTTTAAAAAAATTAAGAACGCACCCATATCTCTATGGATCCGTTCTTAAAATTTCTCTATTTTTCATTATTCCATTGATCTATATAAGGAAGGATTCCTGTCAGGTCCTTTGCCACTGCGGACAGCTTTTCTTTCAGTTTTTCGTCCGGCTGGGAAAGATCCGGCACCATGATCACTCTGCATCCCGCTCTCCAGGCGGATGTCACTCCGTTGTCGGAATCCTCCACCGCCACCGCTTCCCCGGGCTCTATCCCCAGCTGGCTGCAGGCGGACAGATAAATATCCGGTTCCGGTTTTCCATGAGCCACCTGCTGGGTGGTCAGGATCCGGTCAAAAGCGCTGGCCAGTCCTACTTCATTTAAAAATTGTTTTGCCCGCGAAGGCTGACTGGCCGTGGCGATCACAGCCGGGATCCCCCGCTCCTTCAGTCCCCGGAGAGTTTCATCGATCCCCGGTTTCTTTTCGATCCCGTACTGATCTGTATATTCTTTCATGCGGACCCGGCGTATCTGCCGTATTGTATCCTCCCTTGCATTGGGACCAAGGATCCCTTTAAAGTAGGCGTCCGCGTATTCCTGTCCCAGGCTGCGCAGCCCCAGGAGCTGCTCCCATGTCATATGAAATCCGCATTCTTCCACTGCCTGTTTCCAGAAACGGGTATATAACTTTTCCGTGTCCAGCACTACGCCGTCCATATCAAATAATACTGCTTTTATCATTCTTCTTCATCCATCAGAAATTGTGAAAATACATAGTTGCTCACGTCAATTCCTCTGTCTGTGAGACAGATTCTTCCTTTTTCATCCCGGACCAGACCTTCCTGCTCCAGCTTTTTCAGTATATCACCGTATACAAAGTCTACAGTCACCTGAAAGGCTTTCAGGAAATCCGTTCTGGAAATACCTTCTGTCATACGCATTCCGAGGAACATAAATTCCTCCATCTGTTCTCTGCGGGAAAGCCGGTATTTTTCTCCTTCCAGAGTCCGGCCTTTTAAATATTCCTCCATACTGCCTGTGTTGGAAAAACGGCAGTTGTCCATCATAGAGGAAGCTCCCAGTCCTACGCCCAGATAATCGCTTCTGTCCCAGTAGCCCCGGTTGTGGATACACTGATGACCCGGTCTTGCGTAATTGGATATCTCATATCTTTCATATCCCTTTTTCCCCAGGTATTCCACTGTAAAGGCATACATCTGCCTTTCTTCTTCTTCCGAAGGCAGGAACAGCGGCTGTTCTCCTTTTCTGCGGGTCTCCTCATCATATCCGTATATTTTCCAGAAAGGGGTTCCTTCTTCCACGATCAGGCCGTACGCTGAAATATGCTCCGGTTTCAGTCCCGTTACTTTTTTCAGGGTCTGTTCCCAGCTTTTCAGTTTCTGCGTTGGCAGACCTGACATCACATCCACATTGATGTTGTCGAACCCGCATTTTCTGGCGCAGTCAAAGCTTTTCAGGAAATCCTCATAGGTATGGATCCTTCCAAGAAGCTTTAATTCCTTGTCGTCCGCAGACTGCAGCCCCAGGCTCAGCCGGTTGATCCCCGCTTTTTTATATTGGGTAAGCCTGCTTACGTCCAGTGTGCCCGGATTACACTCAATGGTGATCTCAGCGCCGGACTGGATCTGAAAATTTTCTCTGATGCAGTCCATAATACCAGTGATCACGCTGCCAGGCAGGATGGAGGGAGTCCCTCCCCCGAAAAAGACGGATTTTACCGGCCTGCCCGGATATTCTTCTGACATCTGCCTGATCTCTTCTTTCAGCCGGCCGATATACTGCTTCTTTACATCATCATCCGCCGGCATGGAGAGGAAATCGCAGTAGGAGCACTTCTGTACACAAAAAGGTATGTGCACATATATTTCCATTTCTCTCACGTTCATCCCTCTGTTTATTTATCGTCCAGTTTTAATACGCTCATAAATGCTTTCTGGGGGATCTCCACATTTCCGATCTGGCGCATCCGCTTTTTACCTTCCTTCTGTTTTTCCAGAAGTTTGCGCTTACGGCTGATATCGCCGCCATAGCATTTGGCGAGCACATCTTTTCGCATGGCTTTTACCGTCTCTCTGGCAATGACCTTGCCTCCTACCGCAGCCTGGATCGGTATCTCAAAAAGATGACGTGGGATCTCCTCTTTCAGTTTTTCGCACATTTTTCTGCCCCGTTCATAGGCGCTGCCTGCGAATACAATAAAGGAAAGCGCATCTACCTCTTCTTTATTGATAAGGATATCCAGTTTCACCAGATTGGACCTTGCATATCCTTTCATTTCATAATCAAAGGACGCATATCCTCTGGAACGGGATTTCAAAGCGTCAAAGAAGTCATAGATGATCTCATTTAAAGGAAGATCATATTTGATCAGGGCACGGGTTTCTTCCATATATTCCATACTTACGTAAACGCCCCTGCGCTCCTGGCACAGATCCATGATCGCCCCGATATATTCGCTGGTCACCATGATCTCCGCAGACACCATCGGTTCTTCCATATAGTCGATCTCCGAAGGATCCGGCAGATTGGAAGGATTGGTCAGATCGATCACAGTGCCGTCTGTTTTATGCACTTTATAAATAACTCCCGGCGCCGTTGTAACAAGGTCCAGATTGTATTCCCTTTCCAGACGCTCCTGTATGATCTCCAGATGAAGCAGACCCAGGAATCCGCATCGGAATCCGAATCCCAGCGCCGCGGAGGTCTCCGGCTCAAACTGGAGAGAGGCGTCGTTTAACTGGAGCTTCTCCAGAGCGTCTCTCAGGTCCGGATATTTGGCTCCGTCCGCGGGATACATTCCGCAGTAAACCATAGGATTTACTTTTTTGTATCCCGGCAGCGGTTTATCGCATGGATGCAGCCGGTTGGTAATCGTATCGCCTACCCGGGTGTCCTTTACGTTTTTCAGACTGGCGGTAATGTATCCAACCATTCCGGCGGACAATTCATCACAGGGAATAAACTGTCCCGCTCCAAAATAACCTACTTCCACTACATCGGCAGTGGCTCCTGTTGCCATCATCTTGATCGGCGTTCCCACTTTTACGGTTCCTTCTTTGATCCTGCAGAATACGATAACCCCTTTATAGGAATCATACAGGGAATCAAAGATCAAGGCCTGGAGAGGCGCATTGGGATCTCCTTTTGGGGCCGGGATCTTCTGTACGATCTGCTCCAGCACCTGATCTACATTCAGTCCTGTTTTTGCTGAGATCTGGGGCGCGTCCTGAGCCTCGATGCCGATCACATCTTCGATTTCTTCAATAACACGCTGGGGATCCGCGCTTGGCAGATCGATCTTGTTGATCACCGGCATAATGTCCAGATCATGATCCAGCGCCAGATATACGTTTGCCAGCGTCTGGGCTTCCACTCCCTGGGCAGCGTCCACCACAAGGACAGCGCCTTCGCAGGCAGCCAGGCTTCTTGACACTTCATAGTTGAAATCCACATGTCCCGGCGTATCAATCAGGTTAAAGATATATTCTTCTCCGTCTTTTGCTTTGTAGATAATACGGACGGCCTGGGCTTTAATCGTAATGCCCCTTTCCCGTTCCAGGTCCATATTGTCCAGCACCTGCGCCTGCATTTCCCTGCTGGTGAGCAGACCTGTCATTTCAATGATCCGGTCAGCCAGCGTGGACTTTCCATGATCAATATGAGCTATAATACAAAAATTTCTGATCTTACTCTGATCTATCACAGTTTTATCATCTCCCTGTCTTTTAAAAGGCAGGCTGTATTTGCTGCCTGTATTTCTTTGCAATCAGAGTTAGTATAGCACGGGTGGATTTTGTTTGTAAAGAAGCAGGCCGTTATTCTTTCCCGGAAAGAACCGAATCCAGCACATCCGCCAAAGGTTCCATGGCGTTTTTCGCCTCCTGCACCGTATTGGTCTGAGCGCCTACCTCCACCAGAAGGGATTTGGGACAGTAATGCAGGTTATAGCGGTAGCCTTTCAGATATATTTTTCTGGCAAATCCCGGGTACTGCTGGGTAGCCTGCAGCTGCAGCTGAAAAGAGAACGCCAGATTGTCTTCTATGTACGGATTGTACAGATAATCGATATCCCCTAACGCCGTTGTCCTGCTCAGCCCGTTGAAAAACATGATCTGAGCCATGGACTTTCCATTGACTTCTGTTACAAGCCTTGTTTTGTCCGCTACGCCGTCTCTGTGAAGATCGATCACCACTTCTATGGTTGGATTTTTCGCCAGTATTTTTTCAATTGCCGGTCCCGCCACAGAATAGGCGTGATCCCGGTCCTTTACATCGTATTCGCCCTTATCATGGATCACATTGTACCCGTATTTTTCTGTGAGCAGTTTGGTCAGATAATCCCCCACTCCCACCACTGTGGTAGAAGAGTCTCCCTTTTTGCTGTCTTTATATCCTTCCTGGGAATGGGTATGGTAAATAAGGATCTGAGGTTTGGAGGCATCCTGTTTCAGGCTGCAGTCCTTTCCCAGTAAAGTGTCTGCGTTCAGCTGTTTGCTGTTAATAGTGGTCGTTCGGTCCACTGTATAAAATTTCTGCAGCAGATAGTCGAAATCCTTCAGCTTATCCAGCGGGATCGTCACCCCCTGGTCCTTTTCTTTTTCATTTTCCTCGATCACCGCTTCTTCGGAAACAGCCGCTTCATTTTCATCTGCGGCTTCTTTGGCCAGTATGGCCTCATAATCCAGTTCGCTCTCTGTCTGCGTCTGATAAAAGGTCTCCGCCGCAGTCTCTGTATACAGAGGATTTTTAGACGCCAGAGACGGAGAAATATTCTGGAGCATAGAATAGCAGGTCTCATATTTTATATTCCGCATCAGGTCGCCTGTTCCAAACCGGGCCATAAGGATCAGCGCGCACGCAAAAGCGCCCACGCTTCCAAGAAGTTTTCTCCGTTTTCTGTTTTTTACCTATATAATAATGTTTCTTCATTCTGTCCTGCCCCGGTTTCCTGCACTGTATCGTTTTTTCCCGTTACGGCTTTTCTGCACTATGATCATTATATGAAAAAAGAATGATCATTATGACTGTTGTCCCAAAAAAGCTATATTCAGTCCTTCCGCCACAGTAAAGCTCATGGCATTAATGGAGGCGTCAATATCTTTTGGGGTTACAAACATATTATTCAGCTGGGGAGATAATAATTCCCGGATCAGATTTCTTTGTTCCGCCTCGTCCAGAGCGTTCCAGGATCTGCTGAGCATTCCCATAGTTTCCCACTGGGACAGAGCCTGGGCCAGGTTGTTTACCGAATCGCTGACAATGGTGGCAGCTTCCACCACTGTGGGGATCCCTATGGCGATCACAGGCACGCCTATTGTCTCCCTGGTAATACTGTTTCGATGATTGCCTACACCGGAACCGGGGCTGATGCCGGTGTCCGCGATCTGGATCGTCCGTCCGAGACGTCTGACGCTTCTGGCGGCCAACGCGTCTATGACGATCAGCGCGTCGGGCTTTATATTTTCTACGATCCCCTGTATGATCTCAACAGTCTCCATCCCCGTCTGCCCCATAACCCCGGGCACAATGCTGCTGATAGCCGGAGTGGCCGGATCCTCATAGGCATAACGGCCGAATTCCCGCAGCATGTGTCTGGTAATGCACAGATGGTCCACCGTCTGAGGCCCCAGAGCGTCCGGAGTGACATTCCGGTTCCCAAGTCCGGCAATGAGCACGGACAGTTCCTTTCCCTCTTCTGTCCGGGGCAGCATCTCCTTTAAAATATCCGCCATCTGACGGGACACTTCTCTGTGCCCTTCCTCGTCCGGCTGGCTCATGGAAGAGGCCTCAATGGTCACATACGTTCCCCGGGGTTTGCCCAGCTGCCTGGCGGCGTTTTCCGTATCAATATGAACGGTAGTGATCCGTATGTCTTCTTTTTCCATATAAGATTCCTCTACCCTGACTCCTCTGGTCTCCTCCTGCTTTTCTTCCTGTATCCGCTCGTTTTCTTCCAGCGCCAAATCGGTTCTCACCTGATCCATATGTTTTCCTTTCTCCATCCTCCAGATATGCCCTGTATCTGCACGGACCGTTTCACTTTTTTCTATATTTTTTGCAAAAAAACAGGAAATATGTATTGACTTTTTAAAAATCAGGAACTATTATATATGAGTATGTTTACATTAGAACGTCCGTGTCCGGCTTTAATGAAACAATCAACAATATTCCAGCATGGGAGGTGTACAGATTGGCTAACATTAAATCAGCAAAGAAGAGAATCTTAGTTACAGCTACAAGAACAGAAAGAAACAAATCTATCCGTTCTAAAGTGAAAACTTCTATCAAAAAAGTAGAAGCTGCTGTTGCTGCTGGCAACAAAGAAGCTGCTCAGACAGCACTGGTTGCTGCAACATCTGAAATCAGCAAAGCTGCAACAAAAGGTGTTTATCATAAAAACAACGCTTCCAGAAAAGTAGCTCGTTTAGCTAAATTAGTTAATACGATGGCTTAATAAAATTAACCCAAAGCAAAAAGCAGTTGATACCGTCAGTCAACTGCTTTTTTTATTGCCGGGAAAGGCTTCCCGTTTTTATTTTTCACTGCTGCATGTTACAATGAGCAGTTCCACTCCAAGCTGATCGTTCAGCTTCCCTGTCTTGATATCTTCTTCTGTCTGGATCCCTGCCCGGATTGCGTCCAGCACCTGGTCCAGGGTAAAATGTCTCGCCTGATCAATATTTTTTTTCAGAGCGAATTCCGGCACTCCGGCTCTCTTGGCAATAGTCTTTCTGTCGTATCCTTTCTTTGCCAGAGTTTTTACCTGCATCAGGATCTGAAACTGCCGGACGATCAGAAACAGGATCCTCATAGGAGGCTCCCTTAAAGCCACCAGATCATAATACAGCTCCAGCGCCTGCTTCTGCTCTTTTTTCGCAATGGCATCCACCATCACAAAAATCCGGTTAACCGTCTGACCGCAGCATATCGCCTCCACATCTTCTGCTCCTATGACCTCTCTGCCATAAGTATAACAGATCAGTTTTTCCAGCTCCTTTTCAATGTTTTCCATGGAAGTGCCTGTCTGATTCAGGAACTTCTGCAGCACGGTGCCGGTTATCTTTTTGTTTTCTTTTTTTAATGTCTGAAGGATCCACTTTGCCAGCACATCTTCTTTCTGGATCCTGAATTCCGCAGTTCCGCCCAGAGCCTTTACTGCCTTAAACATTTTTCCCCGCTTATCCACTTCCTCCTCTGCGAAGATCAGCACAGAGGTTTCCGGAATATCCGGGATATAGGCGGCCAGCTCTTCACATGCATTTTTGAAAAAGCCGCTGTTTTCTATGAGAATGACCCTTCTTTCAGCAAAAAAGGGAAGGGTCTCAGCCAGATCGATGATCTCTCTGGGATTGATCCCTTTTCCCTCATAGCGGGATACGTTCATAGTATCCTCCGGATCCGCCAGCGTTTTCAGCAGACGGTCTTTATACATGTTCAGCAGATAGGGCTCTTCTCCGTACAGGAGATAAGCCCTGCGGTATACTCCGTTTTTTAAATCTTCCCGTAATTTTAACATGCCATCATTTTAGCATAAAACCTTTTACCGGACAAGGTCCAGTACGCCCCGGATATCCCGGATCACATGATCCGCTCCTGCTTCCAGGTAAACGCGTTCCACCCTTTTGTCCGCTTCCGCCTTATCCTTTTCATTAAGGCTTTCGTACTCTTCCTTTGTCAGTCCCATGACAGAACTGCCTTCGATCACGCCTACAGATACCATGCCGGCATTTTTTCCTTCTTTGATGTCCGATACCGTATCACCCACTTTTATGACTCTGGATACGTCCATAAGCCCCAGGGCTTCCATATTCCGAAAAATCATATAAGGATAGGGACGTCCCTTCTGTCCTGTGGCGTCCGGGCTGAACCAGCAGTCCGGTTCATATCCCTGTTCTTTCGCCTTCGGCACTACCAGCGCCATCATTTCATCTGTATACCCGGTTGTGGAACCGATCTTCAGCCCCATATCCCGCAGGGCTTTCACAGTTTCCACCACATAAGGCTTCGGCTCACCGTAATTTTGTACGATTTCCAGAATCTTGCTTTCACTTAACAGGTACACCTCTTTTACATCCTCTTCCGTCCATGGCCTGTTGTATTTTTCTTCCCAGGCTTTCGCGATACGGTCCATAGAAAGCATTGTGCGGATATGGTCGATCTTCAGCATTCCCATAGGTTTGCGGACTTCTTCCAGTGTGGGAGTGATCCCGTAATGCTCAAATGCTTCAATAAATGCTTTTACCGGAGCGAAACAGCCGTAATCCACCGTTGTGCCGGCCCAGTCAAAAATAATTCCATCGTATTTCATTTCTCAATTCTCCTCTTCCAGAAATTGTTTAATAATCTCACAAAGTTTTTCAATATCTTCTTTATAAATTTCTCCGATATTTCCGATACGGAATGTGTCCGCGTCCGTTACTTTTCCCGGATAGATCGCATATCCTCTGTCTTTGATATACTGATACATATCCTGGAACGAAAAATTGTGATGTTCCGGGTAATAAAAGGTCGTAATGATCGGTCCCTGATGCTCCCTTCCAATATAAGGACGGATGCCCAGTTCTTCCATTTTGCTGATCAAAAGACGGTTGTTCTCCCGATAGCGTCTGGAGCGGGCCGGAATTCCTCCTTCCGCCTCCATTTCCCGCAGGGCCTGAGCAAAGGCCAGCACTACATGGGTGGGAGATGTGAATCTCCATTTGCCGTCTTTGTCCATGGTTTTCCACTGATCGTACAGATCCAGCGACAGACTTCTGGCTTTTCCCCGGCTTTCCAGAAGCTTGTCTTTTCTGCAGATGATAAATGAAAATCCCGGCACGCCCTGGATACATTTGTTGGCGCTGCTGATGATAAAATCAATTCCCAGTTCTCCCACCGGGATATCCACGCCCCCAAAGCTTGACATGGCATCTACGATAAAGGTTTTTCCGGCTCCCTTTACCACTTTCGCCACAGAAGCAATATCATTTAAGATTCCGGATGTGGTTTCGCTGTGCACCATGGACACATGGGTGATCTCAGGATGCTCCTTCAGGATTTCCCCGATTTTTTGGGCAGAGGGCACTTTGCTGTATTCCTCATGGTAGATAAAATAACTCAGCCCCGCGTGTTTTGCAATCTCTTCCATCCGGTCTCCATACGCGCCGTTGGCGGCAATGAGCAGTACATCTTCCCCGCCGATCACGCTGGTAAGTACAGATTCCACCCCAAAGGTGCCGCTTCCCTGCATCAGCACCACAGTATACTCCGGTTCTTCCACATGTGCCAGTTTCAGCAGCTTGTCACGGATTTCCAAAGTGATTTTTTTATAATCATCGTCCCATGTGCAATGGTCAAATAACATTTCCTTTTTTACCGTGTCCGTTGTAGTAAGAGGACCCGGTGTGAGCAATTTATAATTTGGCATTTTATTTCCTTCCTTTCGCCGTTTTTCTGTTTTTATTTTCTATTTGCAGCTCTCAGATAATTCCTGATGTTTTTCCAGAAGTTCCACGGTCAGCGGCTCCGGGAATGTTTTCGGATATGCGGAGCTGTTGGCCGCGTCTGTTGTTTCTCCTTCATAAATGGCATTTGGATAGTATTTCTGCAATTCGCTCCTGCCTTTTGTAATGATGCATTCCGCCATTTCCTGCGCCAGAGGATTGGTGTCCTCTCCTTTGTCCACAACCGCTACCGACTCTGTAAGAGAGAAGTTGCCCTCTGTGGGATCAACAAAATCTACGGGAAGTCCGTCCGCTTTATCCGCTACTGCCTGCTGACGAAGCCCGAATCCGATTGCCACTTCTCCCGCCCGCACTTTTTTCAATGGAGCGGATCCGGAAGACTCAATATGAGCACCTGCGTTTTCATAAATCCCGGAAAGTACGTCTTTGGCGCCATCTTCACCGTATGCGCTTACCAGCGCCTGGATCAAAAGCCATGCGGTGGAAGAGCTCTTGATATCCGTTACGGAAATCAGATCTTTGTATTCCGGCTTTGTCAGATCTTTTAAACTTTTCGGCATATCCAGATTATTTTCTTTCATTACTTCTGTGTTAACAATAATTGTACCTTCCTGTGAAGTAATGGGTGCACAGTAATCTTTCTGGTCCGCGCTGTTTAAAAGCGTATAATCAAAATCCAGTGGCTGGAACATCTGCTGCTCTTCCTGGGCCGCATCTATATAGAAGGTACTTAAAGTTATCATATCCGCTTCTATGTTGGTCCCCTCTGCCATGACTTTGCCTCCCAGTTCGGAAGTGCCAAAAGTCTGGAACAGATACTGACCTTCATATCCGTTTTCATCCAGTGTTTTTTTCATTGCTTCTACCGCTTCGTCATCCGCATTGGAATAAATGACTACTTCGTCTCCGGAAGAAGAACTTCCGCCTGTACCGCATCCTCCCATAACAAAGGTTCCGGCCAATACTGCCGCTGCGGTCATCAATACTGCTATTTTCTTTGCTTTCATATTTTATTTCTCCTTTTGTTCTTTTCTTTTTATGAAATATCCCAGGATGATTTTTACCAGAATGTTGGTACCCAGGATAAACAACGATAATACAAATACTTCATTAAATTTGGTATAATACTGCAGCTCCTTGATCTTTGTGGTGATCACCATGGTCCTTGCTCCGGCGATAAAGATTACCGCGCTGACGGTGACCATGGCGTTTACAAAATAATAGCTGAATACTTCCAGAATCGTGGAAGTCATATTCGGCGTTACTACCCGCACTATAGTCTTGATCCAGTTGTCTCCCATAAGAGACGCTGTTGTCTCCCAGGAACTGTTCAGTTTTGACAGTGAATTGCGCATCATCAGATACGGCGTGGAAAAATAATGGACCACATTGCACAGGATGATCAGCGGGAATGTATTTTGCAGAGGCGTTCCGGAAAAAATAAGCATAAAGGCAATACCGATGACCATGCCCGGTATGGTGTTGGTCACCAGGGCAATGGCGTCTATGACCCCTTTGAGTTTTCCGTTCAAACCGCTCCTTGCGGTAGCAAGAGCCGCTCCGTAAGTGACCAGCAGACCGACCAGCGCAGTGCATACGGCTACCAGGATAGAGTTTTGATATACGCCAAACAGGCTCTGGTCATTTAATACATCCCGTACATGATCCAGCGTAAAATGCACCTGATAAGGCCACTCCTGCACAAGAGGCACTACAAAGATCACCGCGAAGATCGCCAGCACGCATACCAGGATTACTGTGGAACCAACTGCGCAGATACCGTCTCTCACAGGATTTTTCTTCAGTTCCACCTGAGAAATCTTATTGTAGCGCACATTATACCGTTCCAGATATTTCAAGAGGATAATACTGATCACAGAAGGGATCAGCATCATCATAGCCACAACAGCGCCCCGGTTAAAATCCGGAATACTTCCCAGCATTTCATTGTAAAGGACTGTGGCTACCACATCGAACTCGCCTCCTACAGAAGCGGGGATGCCGTAATCAGTAAAGCACAGGAAAAAACACTGTACAAAGGATGCCGCCAGCGTTCCCAGAAGAGGCCGCATAATCGTCTGAAGGAATGTCTGTCCGGGCCGGTCTCCCATAACCCGGGAAACTACCATAAACTTCTTATCAATAAATCCCATAGTATTCAAAATCAGCATGAACGAAATGGGAAGGGTATAGATCACGTATCCGAAAAGGAGTCCGTTGAATCCGTATATATCAAAAAGCTGCCTTCCGAAGAGCTTCGTAAGAAGCCCTTGTTTGCCAAAAGAATAAATAATGGCAAACCCATATGTAATTGTCGGAAGGAGCATAGGGAGGACTGCAAGTGTCCGCACTGCGGATTTAAATTTTCTATTTAAATTAGTATACTGTATACTGTATGCCATAAAAAAAGCAAGACCAGTAGCGATCAGGGCGCTGCATACAGAAACTGTCACACTGTTTCCAAAAGCCCGGAGGAATCCTTTTTCCGTCAGGACTTCTATATAATTTGCCACTCCTATCCCGGCGTCTCCCAGGAAAGACTCCATCAGGAGTCTTATGATGGGAACCGCCAGAAATACGGCAAACACCGCCAGTATCACAATATAGATTACTTTAATTTCTCTTTCTTTCCTTATCATAGCCTGGCACCTGCCTGTACGGTTCTTGCCATGCTCTGGTGAAACAGGGCAAAAATATTATTTTTCTTGATCTCCAGCTGATTCAGGATAAATTCTTTTACGAAATTGTTTTCCGGAGCTGTGATGATCTCCTGTGGGGCTCCATACTGGGAAATAGATCCTTTGTTTACAATGAGCACTTTGTCGGATAAGGTCAGCGCTTCCTCCGGATCATGAGTTACGATGATCGTTGTGAGATGGAAATCTCTGGCGATTTCTTTGATCTTCTCTTTAATGGATTCTTTGATCACGCCGTCCAGAGCGCTTAAGGGCTCATCCAGAAGCAGGATCTTAGGCTTCATGACCATGGTTCTTGCCAGAGCCACCCTCTGTTTTTGTCCCCCGGAGAGCTGTTCGATCTTTTTATTCAGATGTTCTTTCAGTCCCAGCAGCTCTATAAATTCATCTACTTCTTCTTTTGTGGAAATGCCCGGTTTGTTTTTCAGTCCGTAGGTAATATTCTTATAAACATTCAGATTGGGGAACAGGGCGTAATCCTGAAATACGATATTGAATCCTCTCTCTTCCATTGGTACCTTTGTAATGTCTTTTCCATTGAAAATGATCTGACCGCTGTCCGCCGGAGTCAGTCCCAGCACCAGATTTAAAAGAGTCGTTTTTCCGCATCCGGAAGGTCCCAGGATGGATACGATCTCTCCGTCCTGTATTTGGAGATTAATGTCCTCCAGAATCGTAACGTTATCATAAGATTTTTTTATATGTTTCAGTTCCAGCATGATGTTCTCCTTTCTCCATCATCAATACTTTTCCGGTTTTGTTTTGTTTTTTCGCAGGTTTTGTTCCCGCTGACAGTAGCTATTATAAACAGCCGAAAAATCCTTTTTCAATCAAAGACAGGTGAAGCTTTTGTAAAGTCCCCGTAAACCAAAAAAAGAAAGTTTTGTAGAAAATCTACAAAACTTTCTCATTCTTTCCATAGGCTCTCCGGTTCACAATGGCATTGGTCTGATTCAGTTTTCCGGACAGTTTTTCATAATCCTGATTCAGCAGTCCCGCGTACAGCATATCCACAAGGGCAAGCTGTGAAATCCTGGAAAATATCGTATTGCCGTACAAAAACTGCCGGTTGCTGGCGCATAAAACAATATCCGAATATTTGGCGATCAGAGAATGCTCAAAATTGGTCAGCGCCAGGGTTGCTGCCCCTGTCCGCTTTGCCTGGGCCATCATCTCCACTGTATGCCTGGAACATCCGGAATAGGAAATTCCAATGGCCAGATCCTTTGGGGTCAGATTGACCGCGCTGACATTCTGCAGGTAATAGTCCTGATAGATCCTGCAGTTCAGACCCAGGTAAGTAAGCTTTGTCAGCAGATCCATAGCTGTGCATATGGAATTTTCCACACTGTAGATCACAATGTTTTCCGCATTTAATATGGCATGGACCGCTTTCCTGTATTCTTTTACGGAAATGTGTTTCCTTGTCTCCTCCAGCATTTCTATAGAAGTATTGATGATCTTGCCCGGGATTTCCTCCAGCCTGTCCGCTCTGGAAAGGGTAAATCCGTACAGATCGATACTGTCTCTTTCCTCCGGTTCTCCCCTGGCCTCCTCCTGCACCAGCGCATATTTAAAATCCTTAAATCCCTGATATCCGGCGGCCTTTACAAACCGCACCACAGTAGGCTGGCTCACTCCGGTTTTTTCCGCCACCTCCTCTATCAGAAGATTTCTGGCGCTGTCCCTGTAACTCAGAATATAATCCGCCACTTTCTGTTCCGAAGGCCGCAGCTTCGGATAAATCTGACGGATCCGCAATTTGATCTCATGATGTTCCATCTTACTCTCCTGGTAGAAAATCTACAATTTTTTCTTCATTTTTCTCCATTTCCGGCTGCAGTATCCGGCAAGGGCAAACTGCCGGAAACGGATTGTATCCAAAAAAGTACAAAAAACTCTTAGGATTCTTCTGCTTTTTCTAGTATATCCGGTTCCCGTTTTAAAATCAATCTGAAAAGTCCGGCTGTTTTATCCCTTTGACCCTAACTTTTCCATCCTCCTGCTCCACCAGTATTTCTCCATGATCTTTTGTTATAAATACCGCACTTCCGCAGTCCTTCAGACGCTCCAGCGTTTCTTTGTGGGGGTGTCCGTAAGAGTTATCCTCACCGCAGGAAATAATCGTGATCCCGGGTTCCAGCACATCCAGAAATTCCCGGCAGCTGGATTCCCCGGATCCGTGATGAGCTGCTTTTAAAATATCCGGTTTCGGGAGATCATAGCTGTATAAAAGCTCTTTTTCCTCGGCGGCACTGATATCTCCTGTAAAAAGTCCCCGCAATGTGCCCTCTTCTGTATGGCTCTCCATATAGAGGACCATGGAATTGGCATTCCGGTCATTGGACGGGCTGCCCTGACCGATGCAGGTAAGCCGCATCGTCTCTGTAGCCAGGCTGTCCCCTGTTTTCATAATATGTACATTTGTCCCGCTTTTCCCGGCTGCCGCCACCAGTTTTTCCCAGGCTTCATCCATGGGCATATATTCCGCCAGGCACAGATTTCTCACCGGATAACCCTCTTCCAGTATTTCTAACAGCCCGCTGATATGATCCTGGTCTCCATGGGAAACAAACCATACGTCTATCTGTCTGACTCTGCGGGATTTTAAAAATGGCAGAATCTGATATTTTCCCACCTGATCTTCGCTGGTGCTTCCCCCGTCGATCATTATATTTTTTCCTTCCTCAGTACTGATATAAATCCCGTCTCCCTGTCCCACATCCAGAAAAGCCAGTTGGAACTGCTTCTCCTGAGGCTGGAGGAAACAAAGGGCCAGCGCCAGTATGGGAGGCAGAAAGGAAAATCCGCCCGCCGGCAGGGACAAAAAAGCCGCCCATCTCCCTGAGAGTTCTCCCAGTCTTTCCCTGTTTTTTCTTCTCCAGTACCACCAGGCACAGGTAATAAGCAAAATTTCATACATCAGGATCCACAGGGGAGATACTGTTCCTGTGATCCATACGGAAAAAGGCAGATGTCCTGCAGCAATGCATACCCACTGATATACTTTCAGTATTACGTGACAGGGGACAAGCAGGAGCCATGCAAAGGGCAGTCCTGCGGCCCCCGCGGCCGCAGCCCCTATCCCGAAACTCATAAGCATGCCGGAAAGTGGCAGGATAAACAGATTCGCCGGAATGGAATACAATGGTATTTCATAATAAAAGCAGGCATTAAAGGGCAGGGTAACAAGCTGGATGGCAAGACTCATCTTTGCGGTAGACAACAGCTCTTTCCACTTTTTGTCGGCTTTTTTGCCGATCATGGTCCCGATTCCCACAGCTCCCGCCACAGCCATAAAAGAAAACAAAAATCCCACATTCCACAGAGCATGGGGATTCTGCCAGAGGATGATCAGCGCAGCCACAGCCAGCGCGGAAAAAGAATCATAGGTGCGCCCGGCTATCTGCGCCCCCAGGAATATCAAAAACATGATCCCCGCCCTGACTGACGACATACTGGCGCCGCTCATAATGCAGAACAGACAGACACACCCGCCGCCCAGCAGGGCGCTGATCAGATAACCTGCCCGGCATTTTCTCAAAAAACGGTAGACCCCCATCCCGATAATGGATACGTGGAGACCGGAAACCGCCAGGATGTGGGAAATCCCGGTATCCGTATACATCTGCTTTAATTCATCTTCCATTAAAGATTTGTCTCCCAACACCATGGCAGACAGAATCCCCGCGTCTTTTTCGTTCAGTGTTTCCTTATAAAAAGTCCGTATCTTATTTTTCAGCTGGAACAGCCTTTCTTTCAGTTCAAACTCCGGTTCCTCCAGGATTTTCGCCCGGTCCCCGTAGAGCACTGCCGCCACTCCCAGGCTGTGCTGATAGGACTCCTCATCAAAAGCACCTTCATTGGATGCCCTGCGAAACCGGCGCATTTTAGTCTGGGCCTGTATCCTGCTTCCCACAGGACATTCATCTTTTTCAACTACAAGCACTGCTTTTCCCGGACGGGCTTTTTTACCTGCGCCCATGATCCATACATCATTCAGATAGTAGGCGCAGCTGTCTTCTTTCAGCTCCTTTTTCGTGATCCTGCCTTCGACTTTCACAGGCGTATCCTCCGGAATCCCTTTTGCCGCCAGGAACTGTTCTCCCTGGCTTTCAAAGCGGAGCAGTCCAAGACAAAAGAAAGCCAGGAGCATTCCGCTCCTGACTGTCATTTGTAAACGTTCTTTTCTGTATTTATAATTCAGGGCCGCTGCCGTGAAAATCCCCGCTGCCGCCATCCACCAGCGCTGTCCGGCTCCTGCAAGGATCCCCGCGGTCATAGCCACTGCGAGACTGCATAAAAACCTCCTGTACAATGATTCAATTTTCCCCCTTTTCCCCTCTCTCCTCTACAATAATATTTACATCCTGGTTTTCCTCTGTAACCAGATCCAGATTCCTCTCGTATTGCTTTGACAGCGAATAGTCTTCCCGGTAAGTCATATTGGTCTCGCCGTTTACGGATATCTGCACCGTATTCACAGAAGGCAGTTCCGTCAGAGAATCCACAATAGAATATATGACTACCGGTTCGGCAATGTCATAATTCTGCACCAGAAATCCCTCGTCAAAATTTACCAGACATACCCCGTCCAGCACTGAGACATTGATCAGATGAGTACCTTCCGGAATAGCGCTTTTCGCGCCTTCTGTTTCCGGCTGTTTCATCAAACGCTCCACCGCCAGTTTCTCCACAGAGGTATTGCTGTTGTAATACACTTTCTGCACTTCTTTTGTCAGACCCTTGCCGTCTTTAGAAGCAAAATACAGGGTCAGTTCCGTCTCCTGGATATTTTTTATGTTTTTCCCGGGATTATCCGCAAAACTGTCCTGGGTCATAACACCTACTATGTCGCCGTTCACATCTGTCAGGGTAGCATTGTCCACATAAAAGGACACGCCCTCCACCCCTTCCAGCTGAAGGAACGTCCGCACAATGCCGCCTCTGCACAGTACTTCTTCCACCGGATCCATTTTTTCGTAGGCCTTATTAAAATACAGCTTCAGTACTTTGTCATCCAGTTGGTATTTTTCGATCCGGACGTCCTGAGGAAACAGATTCACATAATCCACTTCTTTGGATTTCTCTGACAACTGATCTATGATCTCCCGGATCTGATTCTCTGTACCTGAGCTTTCCATTTCATAGGATCTTCCCACAAGGCCGGTGCCGTCTTCTGTGAGATAATAAATCTGAAAACCGCTTTTGCTTCCGGCGCCGCAGCCTGCCAGAACAAACAGTGCGATGACAGTCAGAAATAAAACCAGCATCTTTCCCGTTTTCAATCTTTTTTTCATTCTTATCCCTAACTTTCAATATAATTCAGAGGGATCCTTACAATAAAAGTCGTTCCCTCTCCTTCAATGCTGTGGACCTTGATGGCCCCCCGGTGCATGATCACAACGTTTCTTGTAATAGAAAGTCCCAGACCGGTGCCGCCGATCTCCCTGGAGTGGGATTTATCCACCCGGTAAAATCTCTCAAAAATATGGGCCTGAGCTTCTTTTGGAATCCCTATTCCCGAATCTTCTACCTTTACATAAAAATTCTGATAATCCGCATTCAGGGATACGTGCACCCATCCTTCCGGCTTATTGTATTTAATGGCATTTTCAATCAGATTGGACAATGCCAGCGTAAGCTTCACCTCGTCCACTTCCGCGGAAACCGGCCGGAAACTCTCCAGCACCAGTTCCACATTCGCTTTTTGGGCAATGGGTCTCAGGCGCTTCATGATCAGTTCCAGCAGATCATTGATATTCAGCATTTCAATATTCATATCCGCCGCGGATTTGTCCATTTTTACAAGAGACAGCAGGTCATCAATAATCTTGTTTTCTCTGTCAATCTCTTCTCCGATATCCTGCATAAACTCCCGGTAAAGCTCCACCGGAATATCATTCTGTTCATTCAGGGAATCCGCCAGCACCTTCATGGAAGTAAGGGGCGTCTTCAATTCATGGGACACATTGGATACAAATTCCTGCCTGGAATTGTCCAGCAGCTGCATCCGCTCCAGCATCTTTTCACACGCCTCGGAAATCTTCTCCGTTTCCGAAAATGTATTAACCTTAATAAATTCGTCCGCATACCCGGACTGTACATCATTGATGGATTTGGTAAGTCTGCTGAAAGGCCGCACCAGCCGCGCTGACACCGCCAGACCGAAAATAAAGATCAAAATGCCCAGCACTACCTGCATGCCGTAATAATTGATCTTCAGATCCGTCAGTGTTCTCAGAATCGTATCTGTAGAAACACTCACCAGCATCACGCCCAGAATATCTTCGCTGCCGCTTTGGCTGATGGGAACAGCCAGTTCAATATACTGGTTATCCGAATCATATTTTGTCACCAGATTTCCTTTATAGGCGCTGATCACTTCCGGCGACAGCACCGTCTTATTTTCATCCAGCTCATAGCTGTCTTTTACAATGTGAAAAGCTTTGTCGATCAGCATCACGCGGCCGTCGTAAAGATTGGAAAGCTGGTTCAGCTGAGCTGTCACCACTTCTGAAGATGTGTCTTCCAGATACCCGCTGCTGGCAACCTGAGTAGCAAGGAGGGTAGCCTGGCTGGAAATTTCTGATGTCCGCATTTCCACGGCCCGGTCCTCGTAAATATGCAGAAGTACCATCTGCATAACAAACCCCGGTACCAGGCCGAATATAAACAATAGAATAAAAAATCTGAATCTCAGACTTTTAATAAATCGAACCAACAACTTTATCATAAAACTCTGCACCTATTTCTCTGAACGGTAATAATAGCCCACGCCCCACTTGGTATGGACATATTTCGGCTCGCTTGGATTCTTTTCCACTTTTTCCCTGAGCCGTCTCACATGGACGTCCACAGTCCTTACATCTCCGGGATATTCATATCCCCATACAAGATTCAGCAGATTTTCCCTGCTGTAGACTTTGTTGGGATTTTTCATAAACAGTTCCATCAGATCAAACTCTTTTGCAGTCAGATTGATCTCTTTTCCCTGGATAAACAGACGTCTGCTCTCGCAGTCAATGCGGATATCCCCATCCTCGATCACATTGGGGTCTTTGACTTTGACTTCTGTTTTCGTCATCCTGCGCATAATCGCCTTGATCCGGGCTTTGACTTCCAAAATATTAAATGGTTTTGTTATGTAATCATCCGCGCCGTATTCCAGCCCCAGGATCTTGTCCATGTCTTCCCCCCGGGCGGTCAGCATGACAATGGGTACCGTAGAAAAATCACGGATCTGCTGGCAGACTTCAAAGCCGTCCATTTTCGGCAGCATCACATCCAGCAGTATAATATCGTATTCTTTGGCTTTTGCCATTGCCAGGGCCTCTTCCCCGTCATAGGCACAGTCCACTTCCATGCCGTCCTGCATCAGACTGAAGCGGATGCCTTTTACAATTAATTTTTCATCATCTACAACCAGTACCTTTTTTGCCATGTTTACACCTTTCCAGACAGCTATACGGTAATGCTGTCTTTGATCTTATTGTAGGTACCTTCTTTGATACCTTCCACATTCATAATTTCTTCAATGCTGTTAAACTTTCCTTTTTCTTCCCGATAGGCGATAATGCTCTTTGCCTTACCTTCGCCTATACCGTTTAAGCTCATCAGCTGTTCTTCCGTAGCGGTATTGATATTGACTTTTCCCGCGCCTGATTCCTGACCTGCCCCGGCGCCTGTCTCCGCTGCCGCTTCGCCTTTTGCCGGCACATAGATCATCACGCCGTCTTCCAGAAGCTGTGCCTGATTCACAGCGCCGGTCTCCGCCTTTTCCGTCAGTCCCCCGGCTTTTTCGATGAGCTGATATACTCTGTCCCCGGACTTCATGGCGTATACTCCCGGTTTTTTCACCTCTCCGCATATATAAATATATAATTCGGTCTCCTTATTTTCCGAAACGGAAGGCGGATCCGTCTGTTCCGGGATCTCTTCCTCCTGCTGTGAACAGGTTTCCAGCAGCAGATCCTGTTCTCTGGAACATCCGCACAAAACCAGCAGGCATACCGCCATACCGGCAAAAATCCATTTTTTTAATCTCTTTTTTCTGTGCATTTCTTTTTTATAACCTTTCTGATTACAAAAAAGTCCCTCAGCACGATACTATTTCATAATAGCCAAATTTTTAATTTATGACAAGTATCTTTCATAAATATTTCACATGCATTCATAATATCTTAACTGTTTCCCCTGCTCTTCAGGCCGATTTCTCCCACTGAAAGATCAGGATTCCTGTCACCGCTATCCCAAGTCCCAATATTTTATGGACAGACAGATCCGTCTTCTGGGCTCCGAACCATCCCAGCAGTTGGATCACATAGGCGGAGGCGATCTGCGCGATCACAATAAAAAGCACTGCTTTCGCAGGCCCCAAAGCGTTCATGCTTTGCATAACCGTCAGGGTGATCAGCGCGCCCAGCACGCCTCCCAGGAGCATATATTTGGGCTGCACTTTGAACAGCATGGAAAAATGTTCTCTTCCTGTGATCAGCCATCCTCCCAGGCAGATCAGCAGGGCGGTGGCCTGGACCCAGCTGTTTGACACCCACAGGCCCGTTGTCTTTGACACTCCTGTGTTAAATACGCCCTGTACGCTCATCAGTATTCCTGAAGCAATCGCAATAAAAAATCCGATCATAGCACAACCTCCTGAGATTTTACTCTTAATGTGTCCCATGACCGGATTTTTATACATAGCTTCCCGCCGTCCTGATCTTTACATCTCAGCAAACACCCGGTCCAGTTTTTCCGCCATTTCATCAATATGCTGTTTTTCAATGATCAGAGGCGGCACAAAACGCAGTACGTCCTCTCCGGCTGTGATCACGATCAGTCCTTCCTCAAGCGCCCTGGAAGCGACTTTTCCAACAGGCACATCCAGCACCAGCCCCTGCATCAGGCCAAGCCCCCTGCGCTGCTTTACAAAGCTGTATTTCTGTACGAATTCGTCCAGACGTTTTTCCAGATAAGGAGTGATTTCCTGTACATGATCGGTAATATGTTCTTTTTCCATCAGGTCAAACACCGCGCTTACCGCTGCGCCTACAAAAGGATTGCCTCCGTAAGTAGTTCCGTGGTCGCCCGGAACCAGTGATTTCTCAGCTGTCTTTTCCGTCATCATAAAAGCTCCCACAGGTACGCCGCATCCCAGCGCCTTGGCGCATGTCATAATATCCGGTTTCACTCCGTAATTCTGCCATGCGAACATTTTGCCGGTCCGTCCCATTCCGCACTGGATCTCGTCCATCACAAGAAGGATATCCTGTTCATCGCAGATCTGGCGAAGTCCTGTAAGGAATTCCTGTTTTGCGGGATAAATGCCCCCTTCTCCCTGCACTGTCTCTACAAAGACCGCGCATGTTTTGTCTGTGATCTGCTCCTTTACACTCTCCAGATCATTAAACCGGGCAAACCGGATTCCCGGGATCAGAGGTTCAAACGGCTCTCTGTAATGAGCGTTTCCCGTAATGGACAGAGCCCCCAGGCTCCTGCCGTGGAAGGAATGCTCCATGGCGATGATCTCGTGGCCTGCATGGCCGTCTCTTGTATAAGCGTATTTTTTCGCGGCTTTCATAGCCCCTTCAATGGCTTCCGTACCGCTGTTGGTAAAAAATATCCGATCCATGTCAGCCGCTTTCAGCGCCTTTTTGGCCGCATCGATCACCGGCGTATTATAATAAAGATTGGATGTATGCAGGATCTTATCGATCTGCTCTTTCATAGCGTCATTCAGTTCTTTTTTCCCGTATCCGAAGGCGCATACGGCGATGCCTGCGGCAAAATCCAGATACTGTTTTCCGTCTGTATCATAAAGATAGACCCCCTCTCCTCTTTCCAGAACAAGAGGAAATCTGTTGTATGTATGCAGAAGCTCTGCTTCCGCCTTATTTATATACTCCTTTTTACTCATTATAAAATCTCGTCTCCTTATCTCCCAGTATCGCGGTACCGATACCTTTGTTTGTAAATATCTCAAGCAGCAGACAGTGAGCGATCCTTCCGTCCAGGATATGCACTCTGGATACGCCGTTTTCAATGGCGTCAATGCAATTGTTCAGTTTCGGCAGCATGCCTCCCCCGATATTTCCGGTGGACAACAGCTCTTTTGCCTCCGATACAGTCAGCTCTGATATCAGACTGTTTTTATCCTGAGGATCCCGGTACACCCCTTCAATATCTGTGAGGAATGCCAGTTTTTCCGCATGTACCGCCCGGGCGATGGCGCATGCCGCGTCATCGGCGTTGATATTATATGTCTGGAACTGATCGTCCAGCCCGATAGGACACACAATAGGGAGAAAATCTTTTTCCAGCAGATCAAAGAGGATCTTCGGCTCCACCTGGGTGATCTCACCTACAAATCCGATGTCCTGTCCCTGGCTGTACTTCTTCTCCACTCTCAGAAGCCCTCCGTCTTTTCCGCTGATGCTCACAGCTTTCACACCCAGTTCCTCCACCAGAGTGACCAGTGATTTTCCCACTCTGTTCAGCACCATCTCTGCGATCTCCATAGTGGCTTCATCGGTTTTGCGCAGTCCGTTGATAAACACCGGTTCCATACCGGATTTCGCCACCCATTTGCTGATCTCTTTTCCACCGCCGTGGACAATGATCGGCTTAAACCCAACAAGTTTCAAAAGAGTGACGTCCTGGATCACCCGCTTTTTCAGTGTTTCATCTACCATAGCGCTTCCGCCGTATTTTACAACGATGATCTTTCTGTTAAATCTCTGGATATAGGGCAGAGCTTCAATGAGCACCTCCGCCTTTGCCAGGATCTGTTCCATATTTTTTTCTTCCATCTGCAATATCCTTCTTTCCCGGCTGCGTGCCGATTCCTTCCCGCTTTTTAAATTTACTGATTAAAGCGGGTGATATTTTCCTCATTCAGGTCAAATTCATAATAATTTACATCTTCCCGTTCGCTCCATCCCACATGTTTCCAGAACACATTTCCTACCTGATTGTTTTTAAAAGCGATCAGGCTGACTTTATTGATATGCTCCGCCTGGAGCGCCCGCATTGCCGCTGTTGCCATTTGTTTTCCTATACCGTGCTTTCTATAGTCCTCCCGGACGCACACATGATAAAAACTGCCGGTCCTGCCGTCATGGCCGCACAGAATGGCTCCTACGACCTGGCTGCCGTCAAGGGCAACAATACTTGTGGTGGGATTTCTTTTTATAAAACGCTCGGTTCCCTCTCTGGAATCATCAATGGAACGAATGCCGAATCCTTTTATCGATTTCCACAGCTGATAGACGCCGTCATAATCTTCAGCAGTCATTGAACGGATCGTTATCTCCATCTTTTCCTCCTTACGGGAACATAGGCACCAGATCCAGGCCCTCGGATTCATCCAGGCCAAACAGCAGGTTCATATTCTGTACCGCCTGGCCGGCAGCTCCTTTAACCAGATTATCCAATGCTCCCATCATGATAATGCGTCCCGTTCTTTCATCAATTTTAAAATTAATATCCGTATAATTGCTTCCCTCTACCCATTTTGTTTCAGGGAAAACGTCTTTTTCCAGAACCCGGACAAATTTTTCTTCTTTATAATATTTGTCATATACCGCTTTTACTTCTTCGTAAGAAGGAAGGCTTCCGTCGGGCTTTCTGTTAAGTTTTGCGTATTCTGTAGCCAGGATTCCCCTGTTCATAGGCACCAGATGAGGGGTAAAGCTGATGGTAATGGGATGCCCCGCCGCATAGCCCAGCTGCTCCTCAATCTCCGGCGTATGCCTGTGGGACGCTACGCCGTACGCTTTCATATTTTCATTTACTTCACAGAACAGATTCTGCGTCTTAGCTCCTCTTCCCGCTCCGGAAGTGCCTGATTTCGCGTCCACGATCAGCGTATCCGGATCAATGATTCCTTCCTTTACAAGAGGATAAGCTGTCAGTATGGAGCAGGTAGTATAACATCCCGGATTCGCTACCAGTCTGGCCTTTTTTACCTGTTCCCGGTTGATCTCACAGAGGCCGTATACCGCCTCATCTATAAACTGAGGGCTTTTGTGCCCGATCTTGTACCATTTTTCATATACCGCAACATCTTTGATCCTGTAATCAGCGCTCAGATCCACGACTTTCGCCCTGCTCAGGATACCTTCATTCAGTACGGAGGCAAGAAATCCCTGCGGCGTGGCGGTAAAGATCACATCCACCTGATCCGCCAGGGCTTCCAGATTGTCGTCCATACAGGACGCGTCTACCAGTTGAAACATATTTCTGTAAACATCCCCGTAAGGCTGGTCGATATAACTTCTTGAACCATACCATTTGATTTCCGTTTCTTTATGTCCAAGCAGCAGTCTTACAAGTTCGGCTCCCGCATATCCGGTAGCGCCGATGATTCCCGCTTTTATCATAGATTACCCCTTCTTTCTTTTTTGTTCCGTTCCCGCTTCCCGGAAGGTTTATTCATTTATGCATTGTTTTTGCATATTTATGCATTTCTTTCACGGTAAAATGCATAAAAAATCAATCTACCAAGAGCTTCCGGACCTCTTCAGCAGAAACTCAAGACTTAATATATCACATTTATTTTTATATTTAAAGCATTTTAATACATTTTTTTAAATCTGTTATCTTTGTACAGCTTTATGTATTTTTATAAATATTTTATGTATATTTTTTCACTTGCGCAAACGGAACAATTGTTGTATATTATCTGTAGTCATCCGAAAGCTGAAAATGATTTTGGATCTATGGAAAATACAGATACAGGAAGGAACAAATACGATGAAAGAAAAAGTTGTTTTAGCTTATTCCGGCGGACTTGATACTACCGCCATTATCCCCTGGTTAAAGGAAAATTATGATTATGACGTAATCTGCTGCTGTGTAGACTGCGGACAGGGAGAAGAACTGGACGGACTTGAAGAAAGAGCAAAACTGTCCGGCGCTTCCAAATTATATATTGAAGATATTACAGATGAATTCTGCGATGATTACATTGTTCCCTGCGTACAGGCAGGCGCTGTATATGAAAACAAATATCTGCTGGGAACATCTATGGCCCGTCCCGGCATTGCAAAGAAATTAGTAGAAGTTGCCAGAAAAGAAGGGGCGGTTGCCATCTGCCACGGCGCGACAGGCAAAGGAAACGATCAGATCCGTTTTGAGCTTGGAATCAAAGCTCTCGCTCCGGACTTAAAGATCATTGCCGCATGGCGTCAGGACAGCTGGACAATGCAGTCCCGTGAAGAAGAAATCGAATACTGCAAAGCTCACGGAATCCATCTTCCCTTCTCTGCTGACCAGAGCTACAGCCGTGACCGTAACTTATGGCACATCAGCCACGAAGGTCTTGAACTGGAAGATCCCGCAAATGAGCCGGACTATGATCATCTCCTTGTTCTGGGTGTAACGCCTCAGAAAGCTCCTGATGAAGGCGAATATGTTACAATGACCTTTGAAGCAGGCGTTCCAAAATCCGTAAACGGCAAAGAAATGAAAGTTTCCGATATCATCCGTGAACTGAACCGTCTGGGAGGCAAACACGGCATCGGTATTGTAGATATCGTAGAAAACCGTGTAGTAGGTATGAAATCCAGAGGTATTTATGAAACACCAGGCGGCACGATCCTTATGGAAGCGCATCAGCAGCTGGAAGAGCTTGTATTGGACCGTGATACCATGGCTGTAAAAAAAGATATGGGTAACAAACTGGCACAGCTTGTTTACGAAGGAAAATGGTTCACTCCTCTTCGTGAAGCAATCCAGGCATTTGTAGAATCCACCCAGAAATATGTAACCGGTGAAGTAAAATTCCAGCTTTATAAAGGCAACATCATCAAAGCGGGAACCACTTCTCCTTACTCACTCTACAGCGAATCACTGGCAAGCTTTACCACCGGCGATCTGTATGATCACCATGACGCAGAAGGCTTTATCACATTATTCGGTCTTCCATTGAAAGTACGCGCCATGAAGATGGCTGAGCTGGAAAAACAGAATAAATAAAAAAGCATTATCTTTCTAACGCAAAAAACCGGAGTCTGATCGGATCTTCCCGACATACTCCGGTTTATTTATTTTATTCATCCCCTGTTCCTAATGCTATAACCCTTCTATATACCACCTGTTCCGTTTGATTTTCTCAGCTTTCTCTCTTTCCGGAGAGTCGCTTTTGTAGCTGCCGCAATATCCGCGATAATCCTGATCTCATATTCATCACAGTCTTTCAAGACGGACTGAAGTTCATTTTCAAATACTGCTTTTGACTGTACTACATTATCCGCCAGTATATAATCTACAGATACATGCAGGCTATTTGCCAGATTTACTATTGTCGGCAGACTTACCCGTGTTGTTCCGGTTTCAATATTGCTCAGATGGCTGGTGGAAAGATTTACCATTTCCGCAAGCTTTTCCTGAGTGATATCCATCTGGACACGGGCTGTTTTTATTCTTTTTCCAATAGATTTGTAGTCTAGCCCCATGGCATCCTCCTTTATCATTTATCGTACAAAACTATTGTATACACGGAAATTTCAAAATATAATATCCTGCTTCCGTAAATTACGGAAATATCATAAATTATTGTTGAAACCTTGAAATGATTCATATATAATAAAAACGAAATTTGTTACGTTTTTTTACATAGAAAGAGTGTTAGTATTATGCAAAAGATTGAGCTTACCGTATCACCTGTTTTAGATTCACGCTATGAAAATACCATTTCAGAGCTTGTCTATACTGCCTGTCAGTACAAAAGCAGTATTTTTATCGCCACGCCGGATGAAAAGCAAAAGGTCAACGCAAAAAGCATTATGGGAATCATCGCAGTAGGAATGCTGCTGCCCGGGACGCAGGTAGTGGTCATTGCTGAGGGAAGTGATGAAGAAGAGGCAATTCTTGCATTGCAGAAATTTTTAGCATGACATGAAAGGAAATCCGCTTAACAGCGGATTTTCTTTTACTTTTCATTCCAGTTTATGACTGCCGTAACCACAGAGCTTCCCACTGCGGCCAACGGCCATATGATCCAACTGATATCCCATCGGCCGCTGATAAAGCTGCACAGCAAATAAACAGTCGTCACTGACGGCCAATAGATTTTCTGAACTTTTTCTGCTTTTTTATTTTCTCTTTTCTTTTTCTTTGTATAGTCTCCCGCCTGCATAAGCCTGTCGTAGGCCCCCTGGGTCATAGCCGCTGTAATAAATAAAACAACAGCACCTGATACCATGCCAAACATCAGCGCAGTCATAAGAGTCTCTGTCATCTCGGAAGCATTCATACTGTCCGCAATAATCAAAAAAACAGGACTCAAAATACACAGAATAACGCCTATGACAATATACATCCTGGATCTCAGCTCTTTTTCCCGCTTTTCCTCTGTCAGGATTCCCGCCACTCCATATTCCAGCTCAATGATTTCTCTTTCCAGATATTCAAACTCTTCCATCTTCATAGAGCCCATAATAAACAGCGCCACTGCGCCTGAGACAAGGAGAAGGAGCACGCAGATTCCGATTCCGCCGGCCGCATTTTCCGGCAGACTGATCACTCCTGCCCTTGCTCCGTCGTCAAGCACCATCAGTGCGATCGGAGAAAGGATACACATCGCCACTCCCAGCCGTATCATTTTTATATAATCCGTTACTCTGCTCAGATATTTTCTGACTTCCTCCAACGATACCCTCTTTACATATTCCCCTTGCTGGTTTCTGGACTCTTCCTGATTGTACATCTCCGGTTCTGCTTCCAGTTCATCTTTCAAAAGAAAATCCGTCGATACATCAAAAATCTGTCCCAGCAGCAAAATCTTATTAAGATCCGGTATGGAATTGCCGCTCTCCCATTTTGAAACAGACTGCCTTGAAACATTCATCTTCTCCGCCAGTTCTTCCTGGGACCATCCATTTTTCTTTCTCAGCATTACTATTTTATCTGCCAGAATCATCATATCCTCCTTTTGGCAATTTATCTTGCCTTTTCATGGATTCTATTGTATAAAAACCCCCGGTTGCCGTCTATAAACCATGCTTGGAAATTGCGCAACCGCCAGTTGCAGCAGCCCTTTTTACCGGAGAATACGGCTGATCCCATCCACTGCTCCCGGTATTTCTTCTTCTTTTAAGGCTCCATATCCCAAGATCAGCACCGGATCTTTTCCCCTTTCTTTTTTTGTAATGTCGTATTCAGATAATCCCCGGATCAAAATCCCTTCCTTCCCACATCCTTCCAAAATCTGTTTTTCTGAAAGCTTCGGATCCGTCCTCACCAGAAGATGCAGTCCGGAATGCTCTCCGAAAATGTCTCTGCACCACTCGCATTGTTTCAGACAATCAATGAGCAGTTCATGACGTTTCTTATAGATTCTGCGCATTTTATTGAGATTTCGTTCAAAATATCCCCGTTCCATAAATTCATACAGCGTATTCTGCAGGATCCTGGATACCGTAGAAGCGTAAAATCCGCACCTTTCCCGATAGCGCTCCAGAAGCTTCTCCGGCAGCACCATATAGCTCACACGCAGAGCCGGCGCAATACTCCTGGAAAAAGTTCCCAGATAAATCACTTTCCCCAGCCTGTCGTTTCCCTGGAGAGACGGAATCGGCTTGCCACGGTAACGAAATTCGCTGTCGTAATCATCTTCAATAATATACCGGTCCTCTCCTGCCATGGCCCAGCTCAAAAGCTGCAGACGCCGTCTCATAGGCATCACCACACCAGTGGGAAACTGGTGTGAAGGCATGACATACGCCACATCCGCTCCCGCTTCCTCAAGGCTGCTGATACAAATGCCGTCCTGATCCAGCTTTACAGGGGTCACTTCATAACCGAGATTTTTAAATGTAAGGTAAGCCGGCAGATAGGTGGGGTTTTCCATTGCGATCTTTTGTCTGTTTCCCAGTATCTGGGACAGAAGCATCTGCAAATATTCATTTCCCGCCCCGATGATGATCTGCCCCGCCCGGCAGTTTACCCCTCTGACCCGATGCAGATACTTGGCAATGCTTTCTCTCAGATTTTCATCTCCTGCGGGATTTCCGCTCATCAGCAGACGGTCCCCCTGATCCAGAAGCAGTTCTCTTGTAATATTGCTCCACTCCTTAAAGGGAAAATAAGAAAGATCCACGCTGTCCGGAGAAAGGTCGTATCGATACTCTTGTCTTTTTTTTACCGTATCTTTTGTTTTCTCCTGCATCCTTTCCGTTTTTTTCTCCACATCCGATTCTTCCAGATCACAAAGTTCCCCTATATCGCATACAAAATATCCTCTGCAGGCCTCCGATAAAATATATCCTTCCGACACCAGCTGATCATAAGCTAGTTCCACAGTGCTCCTGCTCACTTCCAGATACCCGGCAAAATATCTTGTAGAGGGCAGTCTTTCCCCTTCTTTCAGATTTCCCCGGATGATTTCTTTTTTTATTCCTTCATAAATCTGTTCATACAGCGGCCGGTCAGACTCCGCCGACAATTCCACAGACAGCTCCCGCATCCTGTCACCTCCAGACGGGTGTTTTTGAATAAAAAAGTGCCTCAATTCCCGCTGCCGCATTGATTGAGACACTCCTTTATGTCATATAATTCTTCCGTTTATTTGGTTTTCCCTATCTATGGGCCTTTTTCTTAAGAAGGCAGCTTGTAAGAACTCTTCAGAGATACAATCCGGTTAAATACCGGCATATCCGGTGTGGAATCTTTTGCATCCACACAGAAAAATCCCTGACGTACAAACTGAAAACTGTCGTATTTTTCCGCCTGTTTTAAAGAAGGTTCCACATAACAGTTTTTCAGGATAGTAAGGGAATTCGGGTTCAGATTCAGACTTCCGTCTTCGTTATATACGCCTTTTTCCTCATCAATAATGTTTTCATAAAGTCTTACTTCCGCTTTTACGCCGTGTTTTGCAGATACCCAGTGGATTGTTCCTCTTACCTTTCTGCCGTCCGGACTGTTCCCCCCGCGGCTTAAAGGATCGTAGGTACAATGAATTTCCGTAATATTTCCGTTTTCATCTTTTTCAAACCCGGTGCAGGTAACAAAGTAGGCGTTCATCAGTCTTACTTCATTTCCCGGATAGAGACGGCGGTATTTTTTCGGCGGTTCTTCCATGAAATCTTCCCGTTCGATATATAACTCCCGTGAAAAAGGAACCGTACGTTTGCCCAGCTCCGGATTTTCCAGGTTGTTGTCTACTTCCAGTTCCTCTTCCTGGTCTTCCGGATAATTATCAATGATCAGTTTAACCGGATCCAGTACGGCCATTGCCCGGGAACGTTTCAGCTTCAGATCTTCCCTGATGCAGTACTCCAGCATCGCATAGTCCACAGAACTGTTGCTTTTAGATACTCCGCAAAGCTCCACAAATTTCTGGATAGACTCAGGTGTAAATCCTCTCCGGCGCAGAGCCGCAATAGACACCAGACGGGGATCATCCCATCCGTCTACGATTCCCTCTTCCACCAGTTTTTTAATGTAACGTTTGCCCGTTACCACATTGGTCAGGTAAAGTTTCGCAAACTCAATCTGTTTTGGGGGATGTTCGTACTCAAGCTCCCGGATCACCCAGTCGTACAATGGTCTGTGATCCTCAAATTCCAGCGTACAGATAGAATGGGTTACCCCTTCAATAGCGTCTTCAATAGGGTGGGCAAAGTCGTACATGGGGTAAATACACCATTCGTTTCCTGTATTATGATGTTCCATATGAGCTACACGGTAAATGATAGGATCCCTCATATTAATATTCGGGGAAGCCATGTCAATTTTCGCTCTGAGGACTTTTTCGCCATCCCTGTATTTTCCTTCCTTCATTTCTTCAAAAAGCTGAAGGTTTTCCTCAACGCTCCTGTTGCGGTAGGGGCTTTCCTTTCCCGGTTCTGTCAGCGTTCCTCTGTACTCCCGGATTTCATCCGAAGTCAGGTCGCAGACATAAGCTTTTCCTTTTTTGATCAGTTTTATAGCAGCTTCATACATCTGATAGAAATAATCGGACGCAAAAAACATCCTGTCTTCCCAATCAGCTCCAAGCCACTGTACATCTCTTTTGATGGATTCCACAAATTCATATTTTTCTTTTGTCGGGTTTGTATCATCAAAGCGGAGATTAAATTTTCCATGATATTCTTTTGCAAGTCCGTAATTTAACAATATGGACTTTGCATGTCCGATATGAAGATATCCGTTTGGTTCCGGTGGAAAACGGGTACATACCTCCTGGCATTTTCCTTCTTCAATATCCTTATCTATGATCTGCTCGATAAAATTTCTGGAAACTGTTTCGTTATCCACTCTCTCGACCTCCTGCTGTTTTTTTCCATACCTTAAAATGTAACACAGCAGCGGGTTATCGTCAATCAGTTTATGATCTGCGCTTTATATGCTGATGTGTAAACAAATGGTCCTGGCAGTATTCATAATTTCCGTCACATTTGGAACAGAAACGGAACTCCAGATTTGGATCATCCAGTTCTGTTCTGCCACAGACTGCGCATTTATGTTTACTTGCGCCTCCGGTCCTGGCGCTATGCTGTCCCTGATGGATCTGACGCCTGAAATCCCGCTTTCTTTTATATTCATGAGGCGAATACGCTTTGTAATTTCTGGTGCATAAAAAGAAAATAATAAAGTTTAATAAGGAAGCGATAATGGCAACTCTTCCTGCCCAGCTGCTCATAACAGCGCTGTAAATGGCAAGGACCGCGTAAACGGCTGCCAGCCATTTCATCTTGATGGGGATAATAAAATACAGCATCACCTGCATGTCCGGATAACATACCGCAAATGCCAGGAAAATGGAAAGGTTGATATAATACGTGCTGAAAGCGCCGCCTAACAGATACTGCTGTCCTGTGGCAAAATACAGTATAATAGCGCCGATCACTGTAAATATGATACCTCCAAGAATGTACACATTAAATCGGAAAGTTCCCCAGGTCCGTTCCAGATTCATACCAAGCTGATAATAAAAGAACATCATAATGATCGCAAAGATCAGATTCGTCTGCGGAGGGATCAGCACCCAGGATATCACTCTCCACACCTGTCCGTACTCAAAGATCATGGCAGGCTCCAGCGTCAGATAATTTAATAAGGCCGGATGCACAAATTCTATGATGTAACCGATAATATAGCAGATAATGATATATTTCATCAGCCCCGGTATGGCAAAACGGCCCAGTTTCCTCTCCAGTTTATTTAAAAAATTCATCTTTTCCTCATTTCCAAACATAATTGCGGCCTTTTCTCCGGCCGCATCTATGTTTCTTTTTTTTACTGAACTTCTTTACAGTTACTGCCATTATAATTTTTCCCAATCTGTTTGTCAACGAGACTTCCCTCTGTTCACAAACTGTTTAAAAATCCTGCGTTTCCCGCCCTCCCGGCTCCGGGAATTTACTGTCCGTCCCCCTGGAAACAGGAACGCAGATCTCGTCGCCCGGCTGCAGCCGGTAAACATTTACATAAGGATTTTCATACATCAGTTCCCACAGACTCACATGGTGCATTTTCGCGATTTTGTACATGGTGTCCCCTTCTTTTACTATATGGATCAGTCCATGACATTCATACATAACAGCCGTCTCCGGTCTTTTTTATAGCTTATGCTCCTTTTGCTTTTTTGTGCCTGTTTTTATATAAAATGTCTAAAAAGAAATATATAAAACTTCTATGAACTGGGATTAAAATCATGGACTTTTCTAAATTCCTGTTGTATAATGTCGAGTGTTTAAAGCTTAATAACAAATCAACATACATTATATAATAGGAAATAACAGGAGAGACTATGGAAAATTTAAAACTGCATAAACTTGGTATAGATATCGGTTCTACCACTGTAAAAATTGCAATTTTAGATGAAGACAATCAAATTTTGTTTTCGGATTATGAAAGACACTTTGCCAATATCCGGGAGACATTATCCGATCTGATCGGAAAAGCATACAAGGCTCTTGGCAATATTAAGATCGCGCCTATGATCACCGGTTCCGGCGGACTGACCCTGGCTAATCATCTGGGCGTACCTTTTGTTCAGGAAGTTATCTCTGTTTCCACTGCGCTCCAGAATTACGCGCCTCAGACAGATGTCGCCATTGAGCTGGGCGGCGAGGACGCCAAGATCATCTACTTTGAAGGCGGCAATATCGAACAGCGTATGAACGGAATCTGCGCCGGCGGTACAGGTTCTTTTATCGACCAGATGGCTTCTCTGCTCCAGACAGATGCATCCGGCGTCAATGAATACGCGAAAAACTACAAGGCCCTTTATCCAATCGCGGCCCGCTGCGGCGTATTCGCCAAATCAGACATTCAGCCGTTGATCAATGAAGGAGCTACACGGGAAGATCTGTCCGCTTCTATTTTCCAGGCGGTTGTAAACCAGACCATCAGCGGTCTGGCATGCGGAAAACCGATCCGGGGACATGTGGCGTTTTTAGGAGGACCGCTCCACTTTCTTTCTGAACTGAAAGAAGCTTTTATCCGTACTTTAAAACTGGATGAAGAACATACGATTTCACCGGAAAACTCTCATTTGTTCGCAGCTATCGGATCCGCCTTAAATTATAAGGAAAATGTGACTCTTTTTATGGAAGATATGCTGAATAAACTTTCTTCCGATATACATATGGAGTTTGAAGTAGAACGTATGGAACCTCTTTTCCGTACAGAAGATGATTACAAAGAGTTTACCGAAAGACACAACGGTCACTGTGTAAAACGCGGAGATCTTTCCACTTATAAAGGGAAATGCTTTCTTGGTATCGATGCGGGTTCCACCACAACGAAAGTTGCGCTGGTAGGGGAAGACGGCTCGCTGCTCTACTCTTTCTACAGCAGCAACAACGGCAG